>JALRGZ010000007.1 GCA_023253295.1 Flavobacterium sp. | reverse complement strand
CCTTTTCCTCCCGAGCTAGCGCGGGTGCCGCGTTATGCTTCGACTCACCACGAAACACTTAAAGGCACTGGGTATCCGCGTAAGTTGACGGCTGAGCAGCTATCGACCCCAGAGCGTATTTTGGTGTTAGCCGATATTTTTGAAGTAACAGGGGAAGATGTTTATGGAACCTTGAAGTTTGAAGCGGGAGTTCACCGTGTACAACGTGTTCCTCAAACAGAAACACAAGGAAGAGTTCATACATCTGCAGCAACCGTTATGGTCTTGCCAGAAGCAGAAGAGTTTGATGTGCAACTAGATATGAATGATGTTCGTATTGATTTCTTTTGTTCATCTGGACCTGGAGGACAATCGGTAAATACTACTAAGTCGGCAGTTCGTTTGACACATATTCCTACTGGATTAGTTGCTCAATGTCAGGACGAAAAGTCACAACATAAAAATAAAGATAAGGCGTTTACCGTGTTGCGTTCTCGTTTGTATGAAATGGAATTAGCAAAAAAACAAGAAGAAGATGCTAAAAAACGTAGTTCACAAGTAAGTTCGGGAGACCGTTCGGCTAAAATTAGAACCTATAATTATGCTCAAGGTCGTGTAACTGATCATAGAATTGGATTAACGTTGTATGATTTAGGAAATATCATGAACGGTGATATTCAAAAAATTGTTGATGAATTACAACTGGTTAATAATACCGAGAAATTAAAGGAGGCTAGTGAGGTTTTCTAAGGTTAATTAACTGTTATTTGTTAAGAAAAACATAATTTTTTTAGTAAAATTAATAAGAAAAAGCACTTAATTTGCAGTAGTGAATTAGGTGTTTTTTTTTGCCCCAATTATTAACTAAAATTAAATGAAGTTATGAAAAAGAAGAGAATTTATCTTTCGTTATTTGCCTTTGCAAGTTTTTGTACGGCAAATGCCCAGTCTTATCTAGGCTATACCCATGATAATTATGCGGGAGTACAGAGTGTATTGTTTAACCCTGCATCTATTGTTGATTCCAGATTTAAAACAGATATTAATTTGTTTTCATTTAGCTCAGCTGTAGGAAATGATTTGTATGGAGTGAAAGTTTTTGATGCTTTTAAAAGTGGATATGATTTTGATTTAGAAGCTAAAAAAGATTTCAGTAATGCTAATAATGCTTATTTTAATACAGATATTATGGGGCCATCTTTTATGTTTAATATTGCTCCTAAACATTCATTGGCGGTATTTACAAGAGCTAGAGCATTTATTAATGTTATTGATGTAAATGGTAAAGTAATTAATGATCTTACTAAAGATAATACTGAAAGTTTCCCTACGGCAAATTTTGGTAGTCCAAACGTTGTTGGTAATTCATGGGGTGAGTTAGGTTTGTCTTATGCAGCAGTTTTATACCAAAAAGGGCAACATTTCTTAAAAGGGGGTATTACCGCAAAGTATTTACAAGGTGTAGCCAGTTACCATTTAAAAGGTTCCGGAATTACAATGGCTTATAATGAAGATTTAATTTTACCAGAAAACAGTACCTATACTACTACTGGTACTGCAGTTTATGGTTCCAGTCAGGATTTTGAAAATGATACAGATATTAAAGTTGATTCTCAGTCAAAAGGATTTGGTTTAGATTTGGGATTGGTTTACGAATGGAGACCGGAATATACTGCTGACAGGGAAGATATTAAGAACTTAAAAGAAGTTAATAAGTATAAATTACGTTTTGGTGTTTCTGTTACCGATATTGGTCATGTGAAATATGAAAAAGGGATTCGTAATTTATATGATTTAAATGATACTTTTACTAAAGACGATTTAGATAATGCAGAAGGGATTTATGATTTATATGATAATAAAATAGTTATTAACGAAACTGTTAAATCATATTTGCCAACAGCTTTACATACTGATTTAGATTGGAATATTCACAATAAATTCTATTTGAATGCTAATGCTGATTTAGGTTTAGTAAGTAAAACTAAATTGAGTCAAAATAGTATTGCTAATCGCGTAAGTTTAACTCCTCGTTATGAATCAAGATGGTTCAGTGCTTATGTCCCAATTTCATATATGGATTATAGTAAACAGGCGCAAGTTGGATTTGGATTAAGAACAGGAATCTTATTTGTTGGTTCTGGTTCTATTGTTTCTAACGCTTTTTCAAAAAGTTCAAAAGCAGCTGATTTGTATTTTGGTATAAAAATTCCAGTTTATCAAAAGAAAGCTAAAGATAAAGATGGAGATGGAATAATTGATAAAGAAGATGCTTGTCCAGACTTGGCTGGTCCTGTAGAAAATAAAGGGTGTCCATGGGATGATAAAGATGGAGACGGTGTTTTAGACAAAGATGATGCTTGTCCTACAGTTGCTGGTCCTGCAGAAAATAAAGGATGTCCATGGGAAGACAAAGACAAAGATGGTGTTTTAGATAAAGATGATAAATGTCCAACCATTGCAGGTCCAAAAGAAAATGCAGGTTGTCCTTGGGGAGATCAAGATAACGATGGTGTTTTGGATAACGTGGATAAATGTCCTAATGTTGCAGGTCCAAAAGAAAATGCAGGTTGCCCTTGGCTTGATACTGATGGAGATGGTGTTTTAGATAAAGATGATAAATGTCCAAAAGTAAAAGGAACTGTAGCTAATAATGGTTGTCCTGAAGTAACTAAAGAAGTAATCAAAAAGTTAAATGATTTTTCTAAATCTATTTTATTTGATACCTCTAAGGCTACTATTAAAGCAGAATCTAGTTCTCAATTGGAAGAAATTGCAAAAGTGATGAATGAGTATTCTAATGCTAATTTTAAATTAGAAGGGCATACTGACAGTACAGGTAGTGCTGCAAAAAATCTTCAGCTGTCTAAAGACAGAGCTGCAGCTGTTAAAGATTATTTAATTGCTAAAGGAGTTAGCGCTGATAGACTTTCATCAGAAGGATATGGTATAACTAAGCCGATAGCTTCTAATAAAACGGTTGAAGGAAGAGCTAAAAACCGTAGAGTTGAAATTATGTTAGTGAAATAATAGATTTTAAAGTGAAAAAGAAAGCTTCCTCTATCTTATAGAGGAAGCTTTTTTATATATAGATTGATAGAAGAGGGGGGCTATTCTTTAGCTTCTGCATTTTCTTTAGACTTAGCAGTTGCTCTGTTTATTCTGTAAAGAGTAGAAAATTTTATTTTTAAACCCGCAATTTTAATGTTGTTTTTAGGAGTTAATCCTTGCTTTTCAACAGTGTTTTTCCGGGTATCTAAGGCCTCATAAATTAATTTAATTTCATCCCAATCTTCTCTGGTATAGCTAGCTTTGTTTTGCTCAACGGTATTTACAAAATGAGTATAAACATCGGCGATATTATCTTTGTTAACCCATTCAAATTTCATGTCTTCGCCTACTTTTTCGGTAAAAAAGCTATTTCTGAAATTATCACGAAGCATCGCATCTCTTTTAGTAATTACTTTAGCTTTGTATTCTTCATATTTGCTGTCAGCTTTGTCTATCATGGATTCCAGTTCCATTTTATTTTCCAGATCTGTTAGCGTTTGCTGAGCTTCCATTTTACTCTGTTCGTATTTATTTTGAATACTTACCCAGTTTTCTGTAGCTTTTTCTGTAGCTACTTCACTAATTGAGTCTACATACATTTTAAATTGTTCTACTTTTTGATTTGCCATTTCCTGCTTTTCATCTTTACATGAAGTAGTAATAATAGTTAAGGCAGTTAAAGCAAGATATTTATTTAAGTTTTTCATTGTTTGTCAATTTAAATTAATATAAAAGTTGATTGGAGAGCAGTATTACGTCAATACTGCTCAATTATTGTTTACAGTTTAAATCCGTACGCTAAACGTAAGGCAACTTGACCTAATCCTTTATCGGCTGTATTGTTTCTGATGGAAGGGAAATCAGGCAGGTATTCGTAACGAACACTAACATCAATATACTTAGTAGCATATCCAATTCCCGGACTCAACAACAATGATTTATCGTTATGCTTGTTTGTTACGGAAAATGCAGCTCCTGCTTCTCCCATCAAATAAAATTTATCTTTTAAAACAAAAGCTTTAAAACCTAATTTAGCAGGAATATAACCTAAATCATTATTGTCTCCACTTACAAATAAATTACTGAAACCTGTAGTTGCGGTAAGCGAATATTTTTTTGATAAATCATATTGCAAACGTACATCGCCGCCCACGTTAAGGTTGTATGGATCTTCAAATGGATAAGCTACACTGGCACCAATTCCCAGTTTGAATTTTTGCTGATAAGTATCACCAGGGATATCTTGAGCTATGGCTGTAGTAGTTCCTAAAACTAATATAAATAGGATAGCTACTGTTTTGATTTTGTTTTTCATAATTACAATTTTTTAGGTTTGCGTTATGGAATTTGTTACTGATTTTAAATAAGGCTTAATTTTTTTTAGCCGTTTCATTTTCTGTTTTTGATTTTCCTTCATGTAGCAATCGATGCGCATCGTCAGAGATTGTTTTGTATTTGTTATCAATTTTTTGAATTAATTTATCAAAGTCTTCTTTGGCGTGTTCTTTCATTGCTTTTGATTTTTTGGCAATTTTTTTTCTGGTTTTTTTGCCACTGCTTGGAGCAAATAGTATTCCTAAAATAGCTCCTGTAACTAATCCTCCGATTGTTCCTAATATTACTTTACTTGTTTTCATAATTTATTTAAAGATTAAGGGGTTATTAATTAAAGTTGTTTTCCACTTATGATTCGCATTAGTACTGCAATAACTGCAATCACTAATAAAATGTGTATTAAACTTCCAATACTGTATATGAAGAATCCTAAGGCCCAAAATATTACTAATAATACTGCGGCCAGATAGAGTATATTTCCCATGATTTTATTTTTTAGAGTTAATAATTAGAGTTTGAAACCAATGTACAAACTCAGTGCACTGTTTTTTGAGTCAGGAAAAGTATAGGTGTTGCCACCAAAAGATCTTTCTTTTCCAATAGTTTGTAAACCATAATTGTAACGAATTCCAAGTGATGTTGAGGCAAAATCAAATCCGATTCCTCCTGAAAGACCATAATCCCATTTGTTTAAGTCGTCATTATTGATGTTTTCTTCAAAGTTAAAAGAGCTGTTGCTGCTTTCATTTGTTGCTTTTCCATCAAGTAAATAAGCTGCATAAGGTCCGAAATGGATATTGAAATTAGGTGTAACATTTAACTTTAAAAGGACTGGTATTTCCAGATAATTCAGTTTCAATTTTGTTGTTCCGCTTGCAAAAGCATTGTCATAAACTAATTCAGATCCTTTTCTTGAAAAGTTAATTTCGGGTTGAATAGAAACTGAAGGAGCAAGAGGTAAATTTGCATAAAGACCTGCATTAAAACTGCTGAGCACATTATTATCATCTACATCTTCAGTGTAGAGATTAGTGAAATTAAGACCTCCTTTAATACCTACTGAAGGACTTAGTGTTTGTGCTTTGGTAAAACTTATGAATGCAAAACTGAGCATTCCGGCTAATACTAATTTTTTCATGGCGCTGTTTTTAAGTTATCAATGAAGTGTATAAGTAGTTCCTAGGCTACATTACAAAGGTGCGATCCTTTTGTATTAAAAGTGTTACAGGATATTTTGAGACTTTTATACAATTGCCATTTAGAATTAGCTCAAAAAAAAACACCTATTGAAGGTGTTTTTTAAAGAGTCGATTTAGGGTTTTTATTGTGGACTTTTTTGTTGTTCCTGTATGCTGGCTATGTTTTTTTCGATACTTGGAATAGCTGTTTTTGCCAAATCTAATAAGTCTTTATTGATTGTTGAGGCTGCTGTTTTTTTGTAGAGAGCTAATTCAGCCAGCATGGAATTATGAAGTTTCTGAAGGTATAAATTAATGCTTACTTCGCTTATGAAATTTTTTAGTATACTAGTGTCATATAAAGTATTAGGGATGATGATATAATTATCTTTGGCAATTTTTCTAATTTTATTTTTTAATACTGTATGGTCTTTTTCTATTTTCTGTAAAACGATTCTGGTGCTGTTTTCCATTTTACTCTCCTGTGCTTTTTGGGCAATCGCAACTATTTTTAGATTTGATTCGGCAATTTCAGTTAAAACAAATTCACTTACTTTAGTGTTAGTAGGAGTATTTATTTCTTTTTCAGGTTTTGTTTTTTTCTCACAAGAAGCAACAAATATGCAACAGCTCAAAAACAGCATTAAAAAAGAAATTCGTTTTATGCTTTTTATTGTATTCATTAGGTGAATTTTGTGTAAAAATAAATAAAATAGCTTTTTTTTATTTTATATGATTTAGTGATAATATTATATAATTCTAATTTTTTAAACAGGTAAATAAACCTCAAAAACAGCCCCCTGATCAGGTTTTCCTTTTGCAAAAATATGGCCTTTATGATTTTCAATTATTTTTTTGCAGATGGCAAGTCCAACGCCAGTTCCGGGAAAATCTTTTTTGCCATGTAAACGGTTGAAAAGTAAAAATATTTTTTCGGCATATTGTTGATCAAATCCCAGTCCGTTGTCCTTGAATACTATTTTAATATATTCCTTTTTTGAATGATCATTTAATTTAGGTGTTTTAGAAGCTTTTACTTTTTTGGAAGTAATTGTTATCAAAGGAGTTTCGTCTGTTTTAGAATATTTCAGAGAGTTTCCAATAATATTGATAAATAATTGTTCCAGTTGAAAAGGAATACCCTTTACCTGGTGTAATTTTTCAAAATTGATTTCAGCTTTTTTATCCTTAATATTTTCTGAAAGTTCACTAATTGCATTAGCAGCAATAGTATTTAAATCAGTAGTTTCAAATTTTTTCTCTGAACGGCTGGTTCTTGAATATTGTAATAAATCATCAATTAAAATACGCATTCTGTTTGAAGCTTCCTGAATTTTTTCAAAATAGCTTTGAGCGTTTACTGATAAAGAGTCTTTTTCTTTGTATTCAATTCGGGAAATAAAAGTTTGAATTTTTCGAAGCGGTTCCTGTAAATCATGACTGGCAACATGATTGAATTCCATCAATTCTTTGTTGTTTTGTTCTAATTCTTTGTTACGTAACTCAATTAATTGGGTTTTGTTAAAATCTTCGGTAATATCCTGAGTAGTTCCAATCATATTTTTATTCCCCAAATGATCAATAAAAATTTGAGCTGTTGTTCTAAAATGACGGATTTCTAACGAATCTTTCTTGATGATTCGATAATGGATTAATGGTAAAAATTCTGTTGTTTCTACTTGTTCAAAAGATTGAATGAGTACTTCTTTGTCGTCAGGATGAATTTGGGTTAATAAATTTTCTAAAGTTGGAACAAAAGATTCCGGTTTACAACCTAATAATCGGAATTGATTATCAGAATAACTAAAAGTTTTATTTTCCAAATTAAAGAGCCAACTTCCATATTTTCCAAGGATTTCAGCTTGTTTTCCAGATTCATCAAATATCTTTAATTGAATATTTTGATTGATTAAGTCTTTATAGTTTTTAATAATTCTTAAATAGCCTAATCCTAAAATCAAAATAGAAATCAGGAAGGTCGAAAATACAATTAAAGGAGTGTTAGAATTATTGTATTTATAAAGTTTTCCATTGGAATCAAGAAGCTTGTTTTCAGTATTGAGCATACTGTTAATTTCCATTCTTAAAGAATCCATCACTAATTTTCCGTCTCTAAAATCGTCATTGAATTCTTTTTTGCTGGAGAATCGGTTTTTAAAATAAGAAAAACGTTTGTCTACTAAATCGTAAATTCTGTTTAGTTGTACTTGTTTTTTAGCATTCTTTTCTATTATGGTATTTAGGTTCAGGAAAGAATGATTAACGTTTTTTCGGGCATTAATAAATGGTTCTAAATAAATCGAATCATTCGTGATAATATAGCCACGATGTCCTGTTTCGGCATCTTTTATATAAGAGATAAGTTGACCTAATTCAATAGAAATTTCATAAGTATTGGTTATCGAATCACTTATTTTATCTAATTCTTTAATGTGTCTATACGTGATAGAAGCTAAAAAAATTAATATAAAAAAAGCAATTAAAAATAATGCTCTTATAAATCCTATGGAATCGAATAACTTAGATTTAAACATATTTACATGCGTAATAAAAAATTATCTTTATCTAATCCGGAAGTAATGTATTGCCAGTTTATCGTAACTACTTCAGATAAAACTTCTTTTAATTTTCCAAAATGATTGGGTTTTTTGATATAAATATTAGCTCCCAATACAAAGGTGTTTTCTATGTCTTCTTCAGATGAAGAAGTAGAATATATAGCAATAACAATGTCATTAAATTTTGTATCCGCTTTAATTTCTTTTAAACATTCAATTCCGGATTTTAGAGGCATATTTAAGTCTAAGAAAATGATATTGGGTAAAATAGTTTCGGGTGCATTGAGGAAGTTCATTAATGCAACTCCGTCATTTACTGTATTCACAACAGTATTAATTTTTAATTCGTCAAAAGCATCCGTAAAAAACATTCTGTCATCCTCATCATCATCAGCAAGAGTAATTAAGATAAAATCTTTTTGCATATCCTTTTTTTGGGGTTTAGTTTATATTTTGAGCGCTAATTTCGTTTCTTTTTTTAATAATTCGTTGAAAGGCTGACGGTGTGATTCCGGTTGTGTTTTTAAATTGGGAACTTAGGTGTGCAACACTGGAGTAATTGAGTTTAAAAGCAATTTCAGTTAATGTTAAATCATGATGAGTGATTAATTTTTTAACATATTCAATTTTTTGAATAATGATGAAATTCTCAATCGAAGTATAGGTTACCTCTGAAAAAAGATTGGAGAGATAACCATAACTATGGTCTAGTTTTTCGGCTAAATAAACTGAACTTTTAACAGTAAGTACGTCTTCATTAAAAATCATATCAATAATCGTTTCTTTGATTTTTTGGACGATTATGTTTTTTTGATTTTCAATAATTTCAAATCCATATTCGTTTAATACCGCAGTTATTTTTTCGTAAGTAGCGGTATCCATATTTTCTAAAAATAAAATTTCATTGGTATTTATCAGGTTGTATTTAATATTAAATACATCTAATTTTTCTTCCAGAATTTTTTTGATAAGAAAATGAGTATCTGTTTTTAAAAATAATTTCAAAGCTATTATTTTAGGTTTTTAGTAAAAGTAATAAAACGATGGCTAAAATGTGTATTTTTTCAAAGTTAGATTAGTCTAAGGAGTATGTTATTATAGAATTTTTAGAGAAACTTATATAATTCTTATATAATTTAGGTTAGGCTTTGTAACTTTGCATTTTGTAAAACAAAATGAATGACTACACAACAATTAATTGAACAAATCAACCTGAAAAAATCGTTTTTATGCGTAGGTTTAGATGTTGATTTGAATAAAGTTCCACAAAGTTTTTTAGAGTTAGAAGATCCCATTTTTGAATTTAATAAAGCGATAATTGATGCTACACACGATTTAGCCGTTGCTTATAAACCTAATATTGCTTTTTTTGAAGCATATGGAATAAAAGGATGGATGTCTTTGAAAAAAACAATTGATTATATCAACGAAAATTATCCTGAAGTTTTTACAATTGCCGATGCTAAACGTGGTGATATAGGAAATACTTCATCGATGTATGCTAAAGCATTTTTTGAAGATTTAAATTTTGATAGTATTACAGTTGCTCCTTATATGGGGAAAGATTCAGTAGAACCATTTTTATCTTTTGAAGAGAAACATACCATTATGTTGGCTTTGACTTCAAATGAAGGTGCTTTTGATTTTCAAACACTGGAAGTTGATGGTCAGGAATTGTACAAACATGTTTTGGAAACATCTAAGACTTGGAAAAACTCTGAGAATTTGATGTATGTTGTAGGAGCTACCAAGGCTGAATATTTTACTGAAATAAGAAAAATTGTTCCGGATAGTTTCTTGTTAGTTCCGGGTGTTGGTGCTCAAGGTGGTAGTTTGTCTGAAGTTTGTAAGTATGGAATGAATGCTAATGTTGGATTATTGGTTAATTCTACAAGAGCTATTATTTATGCTTCAAAAGGTGAGGATTTTGCCGAAAAAGCAAGGGAAGAAGCTCTGCAAATGCAACAAGAAATGCAGCAAATTATGGAGTCTAAAAACTAATTAGATTTAAAATATTTTTTAAAAACCATTAGAGAACAATGTTTTTTAATGGTTTTTTTATTTGATAATTTTGAAAACTTAAAAGCACACTTTTGGAAAAGTATTCATTAATTGACGATTTAGGAACAGAACATGTTTTTGAGAAAGTTCCGCAACGAATTATTTCGTTAGTTCCTTCTCAAACTGAATTATTGGTTGATTTAGGTCTGGAAACTAAACTTGTGGGAATAACGAAGTTTTGTGTACATCCTGTAGATTTGAGAAAAACAAAAACAATTGTCGGAGGAGCTAAAAAAGTAGATTATGAAAAAATAAAAGCTTTGGTTCCGGATATTATTATTTGTAATAAAGAAGAAAATACTCTTGAAATTGTAGAAAACCTTCGTACTCTTTGTCCGGTTTGGGTAACAGATATTCTTACGGTTGAAGATAATTTTAAAATGATAAATGATTTTGGTCAACTCTTTGTGTGTACTAATCAAGCTCAAATTTGGAACAGTAAGTTAACAGTAGCTTTGAATAATTTTAAGCAATTGCTGAGAGAAAAAGCAACAAAGAAAGTAGCTTATTTTATTTGGAAAAATCCTTATATGGTTGCAGGTGCAGATAATTTTATCAATGAATTATTGCAAGTAAATCGTTTTGAAAATGTATTTGCTAATCAATCCAGATATCCTGAAATAAATCTGGATAAAATTAAAGAAAAAAAAGATTTAGATTTTATTTTTCTCTCTTCAGAACCTTATCCTTTTAAAGAAAAAGATGTTTTAGAAATGATTCCGTTTGTGCTTTCTGCTAAGATAATTCTCGTTGATGGCGAAATGTTTTCTTGGCATGGAAGCCGTTTGCTAAAAGCTTTAGATTATTTTGCTGCTTTGCGTCAAAATTTATAATTCGCATCCATCTAATGTCAATTCTTCTTCTTTCTTAGAAGTTTTCTTAGAGCTATTTTGTTTTAGTTCAGTTAGAATTTTAAACTCTTGTTGTAGTTTTTCAATTTCACTTTTTTCTTTCAGTAATCCACTCATAACAAAAAATTTTGGCAAATTTACATTAAGATAATATTAAATACCTATTTTTTAAGTTAAGTTTAGTATTTTGATGGTTTTTTGGGGTGTAAATTAAGAATAATACTAGGAATTAGCTTTGTGTAGATTTCTTTTTTAGAAAAATGCAACTGTATTCTTTTGGAAGAATTACCGATGGCTATAAATAAAAAAGTGCTAGTATTAAAGGATACTAGCACTTGTTTAACTAACCAAAACCAAATATAATAAATAACCAGTTCATTACATTGCAAAGATGCTACTTAATAAGAGAAATAGCTGTTAAGGTTTTGTTATTACTTTGTTGGTTATAAGTTAAGTTTTAAACAGTTGTTTAACAAATTAAAGGTGTTAAGAAAAAATAACTGTTTTGTTGTTGTATACCATAGTTTTGCGTTCAGCATGTAATTTAATAGCTTTGGCTAATACACTACGCTCTAAATCACGACCTTTCACAATAAAATCTTCGATAGAATGACTGTGTGAGACTCTGGTGATGTCTTGTTCGATAATTGGACCTTCATCTAATTCTTCGGTTACATAATGACTTGTTGCTCCAATGATTTTAACACCACGGGCAAAAGCAGAATGATAAGGTTTGGCTCCCGGAAACGCCGGTAAAAACGAATGATGAATATTGATGATTTTGTTTTTGTATAATTCAATCAATTTAGGAGTAATGATTTGCATATATCGAGCCAATACAATAAAGTTGATTTTGTATTGTTCTAACAAAGCGATTTGTTGTTTTTCACCTTCTTCTTTAATGTTTTTAGTAAACGGTACATGGTGAAAAGGAATTTCAAAACGTTCAGCAACTCCTCTTAAATCTTCATGGTTGCTAATGATAACCGGAATTTCTAAGGGTAATTCTCCTGCACTGTATCTTCCAAGGATATCATATAAACAGTGATCATATTTTGAAATAAATAGTGCCATTCTTGGTTTGTATTCCTGGGTATAAATTTCCCAAGACATATTGAATTTGTTAGCCAGATTGGCTTGGAAATCCGTTTTGATTGTATCTAAATCCCAATTTGGAGTGTTGAATTCACATTCTAAGCGCATGAAAAAAACATTTTCATTAGCGTCAACATGTTGGTCAAGATAGATGATGTTTCCTTCAATTCCTGCGATATAGTTGGTTACAGACGAGATGATTGCTTTTTGATCCTCGCAGTGGATAAGTATTGTTATTTTTTGCATTTTAGAATTGTTTCATTTTTAATAAAAGCAAATGCTGTTATTTGTTGTCTTGCATGGCAAAAACTTTCTGTAAAAGAGGTGAGGTTCTTGCACTAATATTTGTTCTGATGTTTTTTTCTTCTACTGAGATCATTTTGAAAACACCACTCATAGCTTGCTTCGTAACATAATCTGTTAAATCAGGATTAACTTTAGTAACCAGTGGAATACTGTTGTATTTGGTAATAATGTTTGCCCAAACTTTGTCAGCACCTACTTTTGTAAAAGAGTTTTTAATCACCGGATTGAATTTTCCATACAAAGCAGTAGATGTAGAGTTTTCTAAATAAGTAGTTGCAGAACTGTCGTTACCTAATAAAATACCTTTCGCATCAGTAAAAGACATGTTTTTTACTGCAGAGACAAATATTGGTGTGGCTTCTTTTACTGCATCCTCAGCAGCACGATTCATTACTTTTAGGCCTTCATCAGCTAAAGAACTTAATCCAATTCGTCTTAAACCAGTGTCTACTTTTCTTAATTCTTCAGGAAGTAAAATTTTTACAGCCTCATTTTTATAAAATCCGTCAGTAGCGGTTAATTTACTTACTTGTTTTGTGATACCATTATTTAAAGCTTCTTTTAAACCTCCCGCAATATCAATAGCTCCTGTTGTTCCTGTTGCTTGTGGAAGCTGGTTGATTACTTGCTGCATTTCGGCACAACCAAAAAGGCTAAAAACGAATAATAAAGCGAATATTTTTTTCATTATCAGTATTTGTTAAAAAATTATTTTATTGACTTTGGTCAAAAATACTATTTAATTTAATTATTCGGGCTTATTTCTTATAATTAACTTCTAAAAACCCACTTTGATTTCTTGTTTTTATTAGCTTTAGCTAAATTTACTATGAAAACAAATATAGAGACTTAAATGGCATTTTTAAATAAGATTAATTTGAAAGCAGTATTGGACAGCAATACCGGATTTGGTACCAATGCCAATAGTTATGGTGGGCGTTTTGTGAACAAAAATGGAACAGCCAATGTAGAGAAGCGTGGGATGCATTTTTTACATCGTATTAGTTGGTATCACACGATGATTGATATGCCTTCCTGGAAATTTATGGTGGTTATCTTTTCTTTTTATCTTATTATTAATTTTGTTTTCGCGTCCATTTATTTTGCAATAGGAATTGAACATTTGGATGGAATTCCTTTGTCGGATAGTCATTGGGTTAAATTTGGTCAGGCTTATTTTTTTAGTGCACAAACTTTTACGACGGTAGGTTACGGTCATATTAGTCCTGTTGGATTTCTAACCAGTTTGCTTGCAGCAACCGAGGCTTTGATAGGATTGTTGAGTTTTGCTATTGCTACAGGTTTGTTTTTTGGCCGATTTAGTAAGCCAACTGCTTTTTTGAAATTTTCGCACAATGCTGTCATAGCACCTTATAAAGAAGGTCGTGGATTGATGATTCGTATGACTCCTTTTAAGAATACTAATTTGACGGATGCTGAAGCTAAGATGACTTTAGGGATGAGTATAGAAGAAAATGGTGTGAAAGTGAATAAGTTTTATTCTTTGGATTTAGAGTTGTCAACTATTAATGCTTTGACATTAAGTTGGACTTTGGTGCATCCAATTACTGAAAATAGTCCTTTGTATCAGTTTACTAAGGAAGATTTTGAGAATACAAATGGTGAAATTTTAGTATTTGTAAAAACTTTTGATGATATGTTTTCTAATACTGTGGCAACACGAACATCCTATACTTTTGATGAAGTGATTTATGGTGCAAAGTTTGTGTCTATGTATAAACGTAGTGCCGATAATTCGAAAACAATTCTCGATTTAGATAAGTTGAATCAATATGACTTTTTTGATATTTAACTAATATAGAAGTTGTTGTTTAAGTCTGGTAATAAATACGTATATTTGTTTAAAGATATTTTAAAATAAATGAACAATATTAAAACGGTATTTAGTATAAAAGACTTAGAAAATCTTTCGGGTATCAAAGCACATACTATTCGTATTTGGGAAAAAAGATATCAAATTCTCGAGCCCATGCGTACGGATACAAATATCCGTTTGTATGATACAGCTAATTTGCAAAAATTACTCAATATTAGTTTTTTGCATGAGTACGGTTATAAGATTTCTAAAATTGCGACTTATTCTGATAACGAAATATCCGATTTAGTAAAACAAATTATCTCTGCTAAAAATTCTAAAAATCACGCTATTAATGCTCTTAAAATGGCGATGATGAATTTTGATCAGCAACTGTTTTTTAATACTTATGATTGGTTAGCTGAAGAAAAAACCTTTAGAGAAATCTTTATTTCTGTTTTTTTACCTCTTTTAGATGAAATAGGATTGCTTTGGCAAACAGATACAATAACACCTGCACATGAGCACTTTATCAGTTATTTGATTAGGCAAAAAATAATTTTAAATTCCGAAAAACTTCAGGTTTTAAATCCGACGAAAACAGATAAGATTTTTGTTTTGTCATTACCGTTAAATGAAATCCACGAGTTAGGATTAATGTATTTGCATTATGAAATTTTAATGGCTGGATATAAAAGTATTTATCTGGGCGAAAGTATGCCGGTAAGTTATTTGGCGGATTTAAAAAAACATTTCAATTCCATTGTTTTTGTTAGCTGTTTAACCGTGAAACCGGACAGGGAAGATATTAATGCTTATGTTCGGGAAATGGTAAATGAGTTGTTAGAAGGAACTAACGAGTTATGGTTTACAGGAAGACTATCTTCATTAATTAATCAGGAGGATTTTACTCAAAAAGTTGCTGTTTTTAATTCGATAGAAGATTTATTAGTAAAGTTGTAAATTTTTTGTTTAATATTTTTATATATTTGTTAAACAAATGAAAAAGAAAATTACAATAATAGGATCTGGGTTTTCGGCATTGTCAGCAGCTTGCTATCTGGCTAAAAGCGGTCATGAAGTTTGCGTGTTCGAAAAGAATTCAAGTATAGGAGGTAGGGCGAGGCAACTAAAAA
>JALRGZ010000006.1 GCA_023253295.1 Flavobacterium sp. | reverse complement strand
GTTCTAATAACAGGGCACGATGTTTTAGTAAAAACTTCTTCTAACGATCAACATTTGCTACCATTCTTAGCTAAATATTTGATTCATATTGCACCCGAATTAGCTAACAAAATCACTTTTACCGAAGGTAAATTAGAAAACTTTGATGCCGTAATTGCAACAGGAAGCAACAACACCGCTCGTTATTTTGAATATTATTTCAAAGACAAGCCTTCAATTATTCGTAAAAACAGAAACTCAGTTGCTGTTTTAAACGGTGAAGAAACCAAAGAACAATTAGTAGCATTAGGAGAAGACATCTTTAGATATTTTGGGCTTGGATGCCGAAATGTATCTAAACTTTTTGTGCCAAAGGGATATGTTTTTGATCCTTTCTTTGAAGCGATGTTTGAATATCAGGATGTGATTCATTATGAAAAATACGCTAATAATTACGACTACAACAAAGCAGTTTTCCTAATGAGTAATTTCCAATTATTAGACAACGGTTTTCTTACTATAAAAGAAGACAGCAGTTACGCCTCTCCTATTTCCAGTGTTTTTTATGAATACTACGAAACCCTTTCGGAAGTTAAAAATAGATTAGAACAAGACACCGATCAAATTCAATGTATAGTGAGTAATAATTTAATAAAAAAAAGTATCGGATTCGGACAAACTCAACAACCTAATTTATGGGATTACGCAGACAACATCGATACTATATCGTTTTTGTTAACAACATAGCCTATTTTTTAATAATTATTATGAATAATTTAATGTATATTCGACTCCTATTTACGAAATTTGCATTTTAATTTTTTGTCCATAAACTCACCATGAAAAAACACAACTACAGCGCAGGACCTTGTATTTTACCACAAGAGGTTTTTGAGAAATCAGCACAGGCTATTTTAGACTTCAACAATTCAGGATTATCGATTTTAGAAATTTCGCACCGCAGCAAAGACTTTGTTGCTGTAATGGACGAAGCAAGAGCATTGGTTCTAGAATTACTTGGATTAGAAGGTAAAGGATATCAAGCTCTTTTTCTTGCTGGCGGAGCTAGTTTAGAATTTTTAATGGTTCCTTATAACTTGATGAAAGAAGGAGGAAAAGCTGCTTATTTAGATTCAGGAACTTGGGCTACTGCAGCTATTAAGGAAGCAAAACTTTTTGGAGAAACAGTTATCGTAGCCTCTTCTAAAGAAGACAACTACACTTATGTACCTAAAGGATATGAAATTCCTGCTGATGCAGATTATTTCCACTGTACTTCAAACAATACTATTTTTGGTACTCAAATGAAATCATTCCCACAAACTAATGTTCCATTAGTATGTGACATGAGTTCGGATATCTTTTCACGAGTATTAGACTTTTCACAATTTGATATTATCTATGCTGGTGCTCAAAAAAACATGGGACCTGCAGGGACAACTTTAGTAGTTATCAAAGAAGAAATCATTGGTAAAAACGGTCGTAACATCCCTAGCATGTTGGATTACGCAAAACACGTTAAAGCAGAAAGTATGTTCAACACTCCTCCTGTATTCCCTGTGTACGCATCTCTATTGACATTGAGATGGATCAAGGAAAAAGGTGGAATTGCAGCTGTTGAGAAACTTAACAATGCAAAAGCGGAACTACTTTATAACGAAATTGACAGAAATCCATTATTCAAAGGAGCTGCTGTTAAAGAAGACCGTTCTAACATGAATGTAACTTTCTTATTAACTAATCCAGAGCACACGGAAACATTTGACAAAATGTGGAAAGAGGCTGGAATCTCTGGGCTTCCTGGACACCGTTCAGTAGGTGGATACAGAGCATCTATTTACAATGCCATGCCAATTGAAAGCGTACAAGTATTAGTAGATGTAATGCAAGCTTTAGAGAAAGCGGTTTAAATATTTAAAAAAGAATTTTCTTTGTTTGTTTAAACTTTAGCTGCTAGCGGAGGCTCTAGCCCCGATAGAAGTGGAAATCCTTGTGGCGGCAGGCATCTACGCCGACACAAGATTGAAACGGATAGCGGGAAACAGCTTCTAAAAACATTTCAATTAATTTGAGGTAGTAACCTCGTAATTTAATAAAAAAACATGAAAGTATTAGCAAACGACGGGATTTCAAAAAGTGGAATCTTAGCTTTAGAAAAAGGTGGTTTTGAAGTAATCACTACAAAAGTTGCTCAAGAACAAGTAGCTAACTACATTAACGAAAACAACGTAAGCGTTATTTTAGTTCGTAGTGCAACTAAAGTTCGTAAGGACATTATTGATGCTTGTCCGGGCATTAAAATCATTGGTCGTGGTGGTGTAGGTATGGATAACATTGATGTTGAATATGCAAAAAGCAAAGGCATTGCCGTAATCAACACTCCTGCATCTTCATCAGAATCAGTAGCTGAATTAGTATTTGGTCACTTATTAACAGGTGTTCGTTTTTTACATGATTCAAACAGAAACATGCCACTTGAAGGTGATACAAAATTCAACGAATTGAAAAAAGCGTATGCTAACGGAATTGAATTAAGAGGTAAAACTTTAGGTATTGTAGGTATTGGTCGTATTGGTCAGGCTACTGCTAAAATGGCTCTTGGATTAGGAATGAGAGTTATCGCTGCTGATAGCTTCATCCCACAAGTAGACGTTAAAGTTGAGTTCTTTGATGGACAATCAGTTACTACAACTATCAAAACACAATCATTAGAATCAGTATTTGCTGAGTCTGATTTCATTACATTACACGTACCTGCTCAAAACGGTTACATTGTAACTGAAAAAGAGTTTGCTACAATGAAAGATGGTGTAGGCATTGTAAACTGCGCTCGTGGAGGAGTTATCAACGAAGTTGACTTGGTTAAAGCTTTAGACAGTGGAAAAGTTGCTTTTGCTGGTTTAGACGTTTTTGAAAACGAACCAACTCCTGCTACTCAACTGTTAATGCACCCAAAAATCTCTTTGACTCCACATATTGGAGCTGCAACAGGAGAAGCTCAAGACCGTATCGGAACTGAATTAGCGTCTCAAATCATTAGCATTTTAAGCTAATATTTAAGCATTTTATAACACAAAAGGACTCATTTCCAATTGGTAATGAGTCCTTTTTTTATTACATTTGGTTATAACCTTCTAAAAACAAACTCATGTTAGAACAATTAACCAAAATAGTACAAGAATTGGGTCAGGATGCCGTTGTAAAAAACGATGCTATCCCAAACGATAAAAACGAAGCCGTTCTTGAAGAAACGAGCAATTCGATATTTTCCAGTCTGAAAGATATTGCCAACGGAACTGACTTTTCTGAAATTGTAGGTTTATTACAAGGTAAGGATATCGAAAAAAGCAACCCAACGATTCAAAAAATAAGCAGTGCTGTTTCTAATTCATTATCTCAAAAATTAGGTATCGACGCTACTACTGCCTCCAGTACAGCAGCAAGTATGATCCCTAAAATACTCAGCTCTTTAATTGGCAAGGCTAACAACCCAAAAGACACCAGCATCAACCTTTCAGGCTTACTGGATTCATTAACCGGGGGCGACAGCCCAATGCACGCCAGTATTATGGATGCGATTGACACTTATGGAGTTCATTTTGGTCTGGATCAGAACTCAGATGGAAAAATAGATTTTGAAGACGCTAAAGAACTAACAAAAAAAGGAGGTTTAGGCGCAATGCTTGGAAAACTCTTTGGAAGATAAATTAAAACCTAAAATACCACTAAAGCCATTTATAGTAACTATAAATGGCTTTTTTATAAGAAAACACAAAAAATCAGCTATTTAATTTGTAAATTTAAGTAACAATAATAATTCATCTCTACTATGAAAAATAAACTTTATATAGTAACATTGATTTTAGGACTAATCATACTGAGCTGCGCCAGCAAAAAAACAGATATACCCCAAAAAGCAAATTTAACTTCTACCAGCAATGACACCGTTAAAATAGCGAATAAGGATTTGGAATACGAAGTTATTATTATTGATCCCGGTTTTAATTTTTGGCTCAATTCTATGGCTTACCCCCGAGGCTTTTATACTCAATCCTATCTCGAAAATAAAAACAGACTCTATATCAATGAATGGAACAATCGTTTTTTACAGCCCCAACGTTACAGTCGTAATCTATACGAAATGAGTATTGACTATGATCCTAATATTAATTATGGCTATGAAGTAAACTATTTAATCTACAATTACATGATATTTTTCCAAAATAATTACCACCAAAAACTACTTAGCTACGTACCTTTAAGATAATCTTTAGTACATTTGTAATCATTGCAAATCAAATGAAGAAACTAAAAGAACGCTGGAAAATAGCATCTAACTTTCAGCTTAGCATTATTTTTATCGTTTTCGCCATTACAGGATCAGCTTCGGCATGGATTTCTAAACCTGTATGTATTTGGTTAGGCATTTTAAAAGAAGATTTTGGTTTTTGGCACACTCCCGTCCGATTGTTAATCGTTCTTCCTTTGTATCAAATACTACTCGTAATTATTGGATTTCTTTTTGGTCAATTCAAATTTTTCTGGGCATTTGAAAAAAAAATGCTTCGCAAAATGGGTCTTGGCTTTTTATTTAAAGAAGATAACAACTAATCCTCCTTCTTGATTTTATAATAATAAATCCAGGTAAGTGTAAATGTTGGAAGATAATCGGTAAAAGGAAGAAACTCTTCAACAAATTCAATTACACCTGCAACACGTCCAACTCTACCCTTATACATCTGAGTCATCAAATATCCCGACAGAGGTGCCCAAACTACATCTGAAAATTCTCCAATAAAAGGAATCGTAAACGATAACATCCCAATAGCATCAAAAATTAGCCCTAAAATCAGTTTTTGAGTCTGATTATTCATTTGAACTCTCTTTTAATTTATCCTTAAAATAAGTTCGCACTTTAGCCACTTTTGGCGCAATTACAAAAGCACAAAAACCCTGAGTTTTGTTTTGATTAAAATAATTATGATGATAATCCTCGGCCACATAAAAAACTGTAGCAGGACTAAGTTTTGTTACTATTGGCTTTTCAAAAACATTTTCCTGAGTGAGAAAACGAATAAAATCTGATGCAATTTCTCTTTGCTCCTCATTGTGATAAAAAATCTCACTTCGATATTGTGTTCCAACATCATTACCTTGTCTGTTAAGAGTGGTTGGATCATGAGTCGCAAAGAACAATTCTAACAATTCCCCGAATGAAATTTCTTTAGGATTAAATTCTATTTGTATCGCTTCGGCATGATCAGTATCTCCCTCACAAATTTCCTTATAAGTAGGATTTACCGTCTTCCCTCCTATATAACCCGGAATTACTTTTTCCACGCCCTTTAATTCTAAAAAAACAGCTTCAGTACACCAAAAACATCCCCCAGCCAGAGTAGCTACCTCTAATTTATCATCATTCCCCATAAGTACTTATTTTTACTATTCGTTATATTCATTTAAATTTATTAACTCAAATTTATGCTTTTTTAATACAAAAATATAACAGAGTCAATTTTATAATCATCAAAAACTTTGTTTCTTTGTAAAAACTGCCAATTGATGATACAAGCTAAAAACCTACATAAATATTACGACCAACTTCACGTTTTAAAAGGAGTTAATTTACACATTCAAAAAGGTGAAATCGTTTCTATTGTAGGAGCTTCAGGAGCAGGAAAAACCACTCTTTTACAAATTCTAGGTACTTTAGACCGACCTAATAAGGATAACGAAATCGAACTTCGCATCAACAATGAAGACATTTTGTCTATGAATGACAAAAATTTATCCAAATTCAGAAACCTGAATTTAGGATTTATTTTTCAATTCCATCAGTTATTGCCGGAGTTTACGGCATTGGAAAATGTATGTATTCCTGCTTATATTGCTAAGAAAAATAAAAAAGAAACCGAGGAAGAAGCCACAAAACTGCTTACTTATTTAGGTCTTTCGCATCGAATACACCATAAACCAAGCGAACTTTCAGGTGGAGAACAACAACGTGTGGCAGTTGCCAGAGCACTCATTAACAAGCCTGCAGTTATTTTTGCCGATGAACCTTCTGGCAATTTAGACACACATTCGGCTGAAAATTTACATCAGTTGTTTTTTAAATTAAGAGACGAATTTGGACAAACCTTCGTCATTGTAACACATAACGAAGAATTAGCTAATATGGCCGATAGAAAACTTGTGATGATTGACGGAATGATTAGTAATCATTAATCCTAAATTGGTTCATGAATTTTTCCGAACTCAAAGACTTTCTTGACGAAAAAGTTACGCAATACAATACTCTTGATTTCATAGAGAGTGATCCTGTTCAAATTCCGCATTTATTTACCCAAAAAGAAGACATTGAAATCGCTGGTTTCCTAAGTGCGACTATTGCCTGGGGAAACCGAAAAATGATTATCAAAAACAGTCATCGCATGATGGAATTAATGGGAAACTCTCCTTATGATTTTATTATGTCCCATTCTCAAACACAATTAGAATCATTGAATTCATTTGTGCATCGTACTTTTAACGGACAGGATTTAATAGGTTTTATCCAATCTTTGCAAAATATTTACAAAAATCACGGTGGACTGGAATCCGTTTTTGCTAAAAACCAAGAATCGGATTCTATACAAAAAAGCATTTCTGAATTCAAAAAAGTATTTTTTGAAATTCCTCATCTTGCCCGCACTCAAAAACACATTTCAGACCCTTTAAACAATTCTGCTGCTAAACGTATTAATATGTATTTGCGCTGGATGTGTCGTCAAGACAATAAAGGAGTTGATTTAGGTATTTGGAAATCAATTTCCCCTTCAAAACTTTCCTGTCCCTTAGATGTCCATTCGGGTAATGTTGCTCGAAAATTAGGTTTGCTATTACGCAAACAAAATGATGGAAAAGCATTATTAGAATTAGACACAAAACTTCGCGAACTAGATGCTAACGACCCTGTAAAATACGATTTTGCCCTTTTTGGACTTGGTATATTTGAAGGATTTTAATTATTAAACGAAAAATAGCTTTTAGCCATTCTTTATTGTATCCTCTTTTCAGAAATAATTTCACAGTATTTCAACCTATGTTTTTGTAGTACTTATACCTATAAATAAGCCACAAAGTGCTTTTTATCGATGTTTTTATACACTTTATCGATATTATTAGATTTTATTTTATACTTTTATCTTGTCATTAAGCCCTAATTATAAAACTAATAACCTACAAAAAATGAATCTAACAAAAAAAATTGTACTGGCTGAGGATAACTCTATTCTTTCAAAATTATTACAATTCAAATTAGAGAAAGAAGGTTACCAACTCCTAATAGCTACCAATGGAAAAGAAGCTGTTGATTTAATAGAAGACAACAATCCTGACATGATTTTAACAGACATTATGATGCCTTTTATAAGTGGGCTTGAAGTAATTAGTCATGTGAGAAACAAACTCGAAAGAAAAACCCCTATAGTTGTATTTTCTTCTGCTGGCCAGGAAGAAATGGTTTTGAGTGCTTTCAATTTAGGTGCAACCGATTTTATGAGCAAACCTTTTAGTCCAAACGAATTAATTATTCGTATTAAAAGGCTTTTGCAATAAAGCTTTAAATCCTTACTATCATGTTAGAGTTTTTCCAAAATAGTATTGACTCGTTAAATAGTATGCACATTATTATTCAAATGTGCATCTACTTATCATTGCTTTTTTCTGCAATCATTATATTCTTAATGGTTTATCTAAAAAATCTTAGAGACCGATTAAAAATAAAGAATCGTATAGAAGCCACTTATCAAAAAAAATACGAATCGGATCTAATCGAGTATTTATATGCCAGTGATGATGAAACAACAAGTAAACAACAACAACAACAGATTGTTGATTATTTGAAGAAATGCTCACAGAATCGTTTAAAAAGAAAAATCATCATCAAAACTTTCTTAAAATTAAAAGATGATATTTCCGGAGAAACCGCTGATGCTATTCAGGACTTATATTATAAGACAGGACTTATTGAATCAGCAACTTCTAAACTAAAAAGTAAAAAATGGGATGCTGTAGCACGAGCTATACGTGAATTAGCACAATTTGAAATCAAAGAAGCACATGATGAAATTATCCAATTAATTAATCATCCTAAAAAAGAAGTTCGTTTTGAGATTGAAAAATATTTGGTACAATTATTCCGTTTTGAAGGACTTGAATTTTTAAATATTATTGAAAATGAACTATCAGAATGGGATCAAATTCAGCTTTTAGAAATCTTAAATAAATTCAAGAATTTACATGTTCCTGACTTGAATCATTGGCTATTGTCTAAAAACAGTTCCGTTGTTTCCTTTACTTTAAAACTAGTTCGAATCCATAATCAATTTGGCGTCAAAGATGAAATAATCACACTTTTTAATCATCCTAATCAAGAAATCAGAACAGAAGCCATCAATTTGGTCAGTCATTTAGGTATTTATGAAGCTGTGGAAATCTTAAAAAAAGATTTATTCGAAAGAAGTCTGGACGAACAAATTGCTTTCTTTAAAATGATGGAAGACATGTCTATGCCTAATGATATTGATTTCATTAAAGAACATGTTAATCACGAAAACTTCTACATCAGAATTTCAGTTATGAAAATCATGAACTTAATTACGGTTGAAGAAGACAATACTTTTAGAATTAACAATATTGCTGAAAATTATTCGATAGATAAAAACTTAACAAAAGCCAGTTAATTATGTCTCTAAATATACCCGACTTTATCATCAATTTTTTTGATTTTATCTTTTTAACTTTTGCAATAGCAGCAACAGCATCCTATATCATTCTTGCCATAATTTCTGCTTTTGAAACGGTGAATTATATGAAGAAAAATAGTTTTGTAAACTATACAAAGATTTTATCTTCACCTATTTCGCCTTCAATTTCCATTATTGCTCCAGCATATAATGAAAGTCTGAATATCGTAGAAAATGTACGGTCCTTACTTTCTAATCATTATGTAAACTATGATGTAATTATAGTAAATGATGGTAGTAAAGATGATAGTTTAGAAAAATTGATTGCTGCCTACGATTTGGTAAAAGTAGATTACTTAATCAACAATCAAATTCCAACTAAACCACTCCGTCAAGGTGTTTTCAAATCGACCAATCCTGCATTCGAAAAACTAATTGTTGTTGATAAAGAAAATGGAGGAAAAGCAGATGCTTTAAACTTCGGATTAAACATCAGTACTAATAGATATGTAGCTTGTATTGATGTAGATTGTTTACTATTAGAAGATGCTTTACAAAAAATGATAAAACCATTTCTGGAATCAACTGATGAAAAAGTAATTGCAGCTGGTGGGGTAATCCGAATTGCCAATTCATGTAAAATCAAAGACGGAAAATTAATCGATATTAATTTACCAAAAAACAGAATTGTAAGAGGACAAATTTTAGAATACCTTAGAGCATTTCTACTTGGACGCATGGCTTGGAGTAAACTTAATGGTTTATTAGTTATTTCAGGTGCATTTGGTTTATTTGATAAAAAAATTGCACTAGAAGTAGGCGGATATGATACTAAAACGGTAGGTGAAGATATGGAAATCATTGTAAGAATGAGACGCTATATGGAAGAGAAAAAAGTAAAATATAGAGTTGCTTATATTCCTGATCCGCTTTGTTGGACTGAGGCCCCGGACACTTATAAAATATTTATTTCGCAAAGAAACAGATGGACTCGCGGAACTATAGAAACATTAAAAAAACACAGAAAAATTGGATTTAACCCTGAGTATAAAGCCTTAGGAACTATTAGTTATCCTTATTGGTTTTTATTTGAAAGAATGGCTCCAATAGTAGAGTTTTTAGGTCTATCTTACTTTTTAATCCTAATTTTAAATCGAAATGTTGTTTGGATTTATGCAATATCCTTTCTTGTAACTGCTTATCTTTTTACGGTATTATTCTCAATTATCACCATAATTACCGAAGAACTTACTTACCATCAATATGGAAAAAAAGGAATGGGATGGCAGCTAATAAAAACAGCATTTACAGAACCGATTGTTAATCATCCTTTTATTTTATATGCAGCTCTAAAAGGGAATTTCGATTACTATTTTAATAAAAAAATTAAATGGGGCGAAATGACTCGTAAAGGTATGGGCAGTAATTAATTTTAAAAATCCTATAAATTATTTTCAATGGACAATAATCAACAACTAAAAAAACACTTTAGTTACGGCTACTTGTGCTTTTCATTATTAGCTGTTTTTTGGCTAATTAGTTTTTTCGAAATCGTTGCAAAACTCTATACCGGTATTCAAATACCTAATCCACCAACTGTATTCTTTTACAAGCTGATTAATGATTTTTGGACCGCTCTGATCATCAGCATACTATGTTTACCTTTATATCTAGTATTGTATTTAAGTAATCGAAAATGGGCAGCTATTCCATTGAAAATTATTTTTACAATAATTATTATTGGGCAATTTGCTTTGACCAAATACCATTTAACCACATTGGTTAACCTTGGAGCGGATTTTCTTGGCTACTCTACTTCGGACATGTACACTACCGTTACTGCTTCGGAAACATTTTCTATATTATATTTTGTCCCTTTTATTCTTTTTCCAGCATTATTTTGGGGGATTAATCACTTTATTTCAAGTAAACTTAACATCAAAAAAATCTATACTATTTCAGGAATACTAGCTGTTTTCTGTATTGTGATGAAGTTTTTTCTTCCTGAAATCTCGGAGATAACCTATCAAAACAAACTTGCTTTTTTTACCAATGATATCATTCGTTTTCAAAATGACAAAAAACAATTTGATGCGGCTAATTTAACCTACAAAAACGAATACCCATTACTGAAACCTGCATCAGCTACTCCAGATGTTTTGGCTCCATTTTTCAACGTACAAGAAGAAAAACCAAACATCGTAATGATTATTGTTGAAGGTTTAGGTGATGAATTTATTGGAAAAAATGCCAATCGAGGCTTCACTCCTTTCTTAGATTCTATGATTCCTAAATCTTTGTATTGGGAAAATTTTGTGAGCAATGCTGGTCGTACATTTGGAGCTTTGCCTTCTATCTTAGGTTCATTGCCTTATGGCGAAAAAGGTTTTCTGGAAATGAATCCTTTACCTGCCCATAGTTCTTTAATTAGTATTTTAAAATCAAACGGATATAATACGGCCTTTTATTGTGGAGACGAATCTAGTTTTGACCATCGAATTAATTTTCTAGAATACAACAATATCGATAATATTGTTGACATTAATAAATTTGGCGCCAATTATCAAAAAACGAAAGCAAATGCAGAAGGTTTTACCTGGGGATATCCAGATGCTGAAATTTTCAGGAAAACACTTTCGGAAATTGAAACCAAAAAAGGGCCACGTCTGGATGTAATAATGACTTTAACCAATCACGAACCTTTTAACTTCCCTGAAAAAGAAGAATATCTAAAAAAAGTAGATTACATCACCAATACCAACAAATCACTTACACTTACCAAATCGGAAGTAGAAACCTATAAAGACATTTACGCTTCGTTGTTGTACACGGATCATTCAATTCAAACTTTCATGGAAGCTTATGCCAAAAGACCTGACTATCAAAACACCATCTTTGTAATTACAGGAGACCATCGTTTAATCCCAATTGCACAAAAAGACAAACTATGCCGTTTCCACGTACCTTTATTTATTTATAGCCCAATGTTGAAAAAAACAGAAACTTTTAAATCAGTTTCTTCTCATTGGGATATTACTCCTAGTTTACTTTCATTTTTGACTAATAATTACAAAATGAATAAATTAGAAAAAACAGCTTGGATGAGTACCGGATTGGATACTGTAAAAAGTTTTAGAAACACTCACAGCATACCAATTATGCAAAACAAAGGAGTCATTAATGAATTCATTTACAAAGACTATTTATATTCCAATGGTGAATTATTTAAAATTGACGAAAATTTTGGCACATCAAAAACCAGTGATAGTGAAATGTTAAAAACTATTGAAAACAACTTACAAGAAGCAAAGAAACTGAATGCCTATTTGACTCAAAAAAACAAAATCATTCCAAAATCCTTACTGATTTACAGTAAATCATCCTATGAATTTACTAAACAAGAATTAAGCTTTATCAAAAAAGAAATTCAAGGTTTAAGTAATGATCAAATCTTCTTTAAAGCAAGAGATTTAGCCTTTAACAACCAAAGAAAAGAAGCCAGAACGCTATGCAATTACATCTTAAATGAATTGCCTAATTATGCCGATGTAAGAACTTTAAAAGGGAGGACTTTGGCTTGGGATAAAGATTATAAAAATGCCGAAAAAGAATTATTAGAAGTAATCAAAAGAACACCTTACTATTACGATGGTTATCTTGCATTAATGGATACCTACTGGTGGTCTAAACAAGATGAAAAAGGAATTGAAATTGCTAAAAAAGCATTGAAAAATGAAATCAAAAATCCGGAATTAGGTATTAAATTAGCCAAAGCTTACCAAAGAACAAATAATATTGCTATGGCAAAAAAAGCCATTGATAGTATGCTTTTAAAACAGCCTAAAAACAGTGATATTCTTAAACTCAAAAAAGAAATACAATAATGATAAACAAACCAATTATCAAATTAGCGATACTTTTTACGTTTTCTTGTTTGCTTCAAATACAGGCTCAGGAGAAACCTTACAATGGAAATCCGGATACTTCATTTGAAACAGCTCGCAATCTGGCTTTTAATCAACAAAGAAAACAGGCTCAGGATACTTTAGTGCATATTTTGACTAAATATCCTAATTATCATGAAATTCGTACTTTCTTAGCCTCTACTTATTCATGGGATGGCGATTATAAAAAAGCCAGAAAAGAATTTGCCTATGTTATTGACAAAGCCCCTGAAAACAAAGAGAACTGGATAGCTGCCATAAAAAATGAATCTTGGGCAGATACTCCTTATGAAGCTTTACAAATGGCTAATACAGCTTTGAAATTTTTTCCAAAGGATACTGATATTAGCTTATTAAAGGCTAAAGCTTTAAAAAATACCGATAAGTCTTTAGAAGCTGAAAGTACAGCGAAAGAAATAATCGCTAACAATCCAAACAATCAAGATGCTAAAGATTTTCTGGAAAGCTTAAACAATACTCTAAGAACAAACACAATTGGACTAAGAGCATCAGTTGATTTGTATTCTAAAGTATTTGATCCAATGCAATATTATTCTATGAGTTACAGTAAAAAAACTAAATATGGAAGTATCATTGGGAGAGTAAATTTCAACCGTCGTTTTAATGAAAATGGTGTTCAGGCCGAAGTGGATATGTATCCGAAAATTACTAAGGGTTTGTATGCTTATCTGAATTTTGGCTATGCCAATAGTTTTATTTTTCCTGACTTTAGATATGGTGCCGAATTGTATAAATCCTTACCACATAGTTTAGAACTTTCAGCTGGTTTTAGAACCTTACAATACAGTACAACAACTACTATTTATACCGGTTCTATAGGTTGGTACACTGGAAACAGTTATTGGTCATTACGTCCTTATTTTACTCCTGGCGATGGAGGAACAAGTACTTCTGCAGCTCTAAATTATAGAAAATACAGGAGTAATTCTGATAATTATATCAGTTTTTTATACAGTATGGGGGTTTCTCCTGAAATTAACCAATTTAATGACGTTAATAATGCGGCCATCATAAAACTTAAAACACAACGTTTTAATGTTGGTTATTTTTTCACTACCAATAAAGACAAAAATGCTTGGGGAGCACAATTTGATGTTGCACATCAGGAAATAAGTTTTGATCCGGGTAATTATTTCTGGATTTATTCACTCACAATTTCCTGGGATTTAAGATTCAAATAATTTTATACGCTTACAATATCTGCAACTATTTTAACCGCAAATTCACGAATTTTCTATTTTTCTGAATTTGCGGTTACAAATTAGCTAGAGTTTCTATCTTAACGTTCTTTTCAAAAAGACTATCTTTGCACAAAATTTACGTTTTATGGCTACTTTCGAGCAATTCAATCTTCCTAAATCATTACAAAAAGCAATAGATGAAATAGGACTTACAACTCCTACTCCTATTCAGGAGAAGTCTTTTTCTGTAATTATGTCCGGAAGAGATATGATGGGAATTGCACAAACTGGTACGGGTAAAACCTTTGCCTATTTATTACCTTTATTAAAGCAATACAAGTTTAGCACTACACATACTCCTAAAATTGTCATTTTAGTTCCTACTCGTGAGCTTGTAGTTCAAGTGGTAGAAGAAATAGAAAAATTAACTCAATTCATGTCTATTCGAACTATAGGAATTTTTGGTGGCGTTAATATCAATACACAAAAAAAGACTGTTTACGAAGGTTCGGATATTTTAGTAGGAACTCCTGGCAGAACAATGGACTTAGCCCTTGACAATGTGGTTCGTTTTGAAGACATGCAGAAGCTTGTTATTGACGAATTTGATGAAATGCTGAATTTAGGTTTCCGCACTCAGATTACTGCTTTATTAGCAATGATGCCTAAAAAACGCCAAAATATTTTATTCTCGGCTACAATGACGGATGAAGTAGATGCTATTTTGAATGATTATTTTGACTATCCCGAAGAAGTAACCTTAGCAGCATCAGGAACACCATTGGAAAAAATCAAACAGATTACCTATAATGTTCCCAATTTCAACACCAAAGTAAACTTGCTCAAACATTTATTAGAAACCAACGAAGAGATGAGTCGCGTTTTGATATTTGTTAATAATAAAAAGATTTCCGATATGCTTCACGAACGCATTGAAGAAGATTTTGAAGGACAATTTGGTGTAATTCACTCTAATAAATCGCAAAATTACCGTTTGAATACGATGGCTTCTTTTCAGGAAGGAGAACTTCGCGGATTGATTACTACCGATATTATGGCGAGAGGTTTGGATATTTCAGATATCACACACGTCATCAATTTTGAAATGCCTGAATTTGCCGAATTGTACATGCACCGAATAGGTCGTACAGGTCGTGCTGACGCAAATGGTACTGCCATCAGTTTTATTTCTCCTCGTGAAGAAGAAGCTAAAGTTGAAGCCGAAGTATTGATGGATATGGAATTAGATATCGAAGATTTCCCAGAAGAAGTTGAAATTTCTACCAAATTAATAGGTCCTGAAAAAGACAGACAGCCCATTAAAATATTAATGAAAAAACCAAAAATTGAAGGTGGAGCCGCTTTTCACGATAAGGCTAAAAAGAACCAAAAAGTAAACCTTGGGGGACCTTCAAAAACCAAGAAAAAAACACATGGATCTGTTAATAGAAACATGCTGAAACAACAAGCTAAAAAGAAGAAAAAGAAATAATTAAAAAGCCTAAAGATGAAATTCATTTTTAGGCTTTTGTTTTATAATTATTGTTTTGTAAACACTAAACAAACCGGCGAACACATCTCAATTCGCTTTCCTGTATCTGTCAATGCGCCGGTTATTTTATCTCTTTTAAAAATTACCACATTATTAGTATACTGATGCCCTACTAACAAGAAATTCCCGGTTGGATCAATAGCAAAATTTCGAGGCCCATCTCCCATTGTACTGATTCTTGAAGCCAACTCTAATTGACCATTTTTTAAAATTTTAAAACATGTTATTGTATTGGCTTCTTTTCTATTAGTAGCATACAAAAACTTTTGATCTGGTGAAATATGAATATCCGCAGCTGTAAACGTTCCTTTAAATCCATCAGCTACAACAGTAGTTTCCTGAACTAATTTCAGTTTCCCTTTGGCATAATTAAACACCGAAAGCGTTCCGTCTAATTCCTGTAACAAATACAGTTTTTTAGCATCTTTACTAAAGGCAAAATGTCTGGGGCCACTACCCTCTTTCACGGTGATACTATCCTTTAATTTTAAAGGTTTTGCCGCTTTAGGATTATATTGGTACAAATACATTTTGTCGGTTCCTAAATCAGTAGCTAGCACAAATTGATGGTCTGGAGTAAACTGAACCGAATGTAAATGTGATTTTTCCTGACGACTTGGATTAAT
>JALRGZ010000321.1 GCA_023253295.1 Flavobacterium sp. | reverse complement strand
TAGAGTGTCTTCAAGCTTTGGCATTAACTTTTTTAGCGCAGGGAACTTATTCCCAAATTTAGTAATAATGACTTTAAAAAACTTTCTAGCGTGGGGCATAATTTTTGCCAAAGCAAAGGCTACAGCTTTCATCTGAGCTTTACCAGCCAGCATCGCAAGCTTACCACCCTTACCAACAAGATCCCCTTTAACCGGGATCATAGAAACAAAAAACTTATTAAAGAGGGTGATGTTCACACCCATCCAATATGGAGAAGCGATGAATGTGCAATATCCTCAACAAGAAGAATAGTAAGAATTGCTGAAAGATATAAGAAAAAAGCTCATATTCTGCATGTAACCACCAAACAAGAAATAGATTTTCTATCTCAACACAAAGGTAATATTACTTTTGAGATTCCGAAACTGGAACCTGCTTTGTTTGGTTTTACGAAACAAGGCAAACCTACTTTTTTGACAATTTCGGTAGTGTTAAAGTCGTCTCCTTGGTTCAGATAATAAGATGTAGCTGTTTTAATTCCGTAAGGTTTTAAAACCGATAATAAATCTCTTTTATTAAAAGTTAAAGCGGCTTGGTAATAATCGCAAGACGTTTGCGGAATGCCTAATAATTCGAAATAAGCCTGCATTAAACCATCTTCTCCCGGAGTTCCGTGGATGGCATTGAAAACACAGTCAAATGTAATTTTGTTTCCGTTTACAGTAACCGAGAAATCGTTTCGGTCAATTGGGAATTCGTTGTCGGCTTCGTCTACATAAACCCATTTTTCTTTGAAAATATGGATGCGATAGCCTTTGAATTTAGATTTGTCGAGATAGTTGTAAACTACGTTACCGCTAATGAGTGAAATTTGGTATTCACTGGAATAGCCGCCCATGATAATGGCAATGTTTTTCATTTAGTTGCGTTTGTATTGTAAAAAATCAAATTTTGTTCTAGCCCCGGTAGTAACGGCATCCTTTTCCTGCTTTCTTTAAGCAGGGAAAGATAGAGTGGATAACGGGAAAAAGCTCCTAAACTTGGCTATCGCTGAGGTTAAGACGCATAAAACAAAATTATCATTTTTTTTGAAACGAAATAGCTTTATCTTTGACACCTATTAAAAAATAATATATGAGTTTACGTAAATACCTTACTAGTCGCGTGTTCTTTGGACAAGTATTTCTTGCCGCTTTAATTATTGCCATTTTGGGTTATCTTTTTATGCATTGGTTGACTTTTACTACGGATCATGGACATGAAATTACGGTTCCGGATTTGAGAAAATTAACGGAAGAACAAGTTGAGGAAAAGTTAGATGAGTTAGACTTAGATTATGTAATCCTTGATAGCGTAGATTATCGCGGGGATTACCCAAAATACAGTGTGGTGCAGCAGGATCCAATGCCGGGAGAGAAGGTAAAAGAGGGAAGAAAGGTGTACTTGAAAATTAACAGCTCTGGTTTTTCATCAGTGAAAGTGCCTGATTTGATTGAGAAAACCTATCGTGAGGCGGTGCCAACATTGAAAGCTTTAGGACTGGAAGAAGGAACGATAACTTATATTCCGAATTTAGGAAAAGATATGGTTCTGGAAATGCGAATGAATGGTCGCAATATTAAGCCTGGAGATAAGGTGATGAAATCGTCTAAAATTGATTTGGTTTTAGGAGATGGAAAAGCAAGTTATGAAGAAGATATCGCAACCGATACATTAGCAACCCCAACAGAAGAATTGCCGAATGAACAATAATATTGAGCAGATTGATTTAGACGAAGAGGAATTATTTGAACATTTTAAATTTGAAGTTCCTAAAGGGCAGGCGTTATTGCGAATCGATAAATATCTGATGGGATTGATTCCTAATGCGACTCGTAATAAGATTCAGAATGCCGCTACCGAAGGCAATATTTTTGTGAATAATGCGAAGGTAAAATCCAATTACAAAGTAAAACCTTTTGATATTGTAACGGTGATGTTGTCGCATCCGCCCTTTGAAAATCATGTACTTCCTGAGAATATTCCGTTGAATATTGTGTATGAAGATGAAGCTTTGTTATTAGTTAACAAAGAACCCGGTTTAGTGGTACACCCTGGTCACGGTAATTATACCGGAACATTAGTGAATGCATTGGCTTATCATTTTGAGAATTTGCCAATGAACAGTAGTGAGCGTCCGGGATTGGTGCATCGTATTGATAAGGATACTTCGGGATTATTGGTAATTGCCAAAACTGAAGCTGCAATGACGCATTTAGCCAAACAATTTGAAGCTAAAACAACTGAAAGAGAGTATGTGGCTTTGGTTTGGGGAAATGTGGCTGAAGAGAGTGGAACCATCGAAGGGAATTTGGCTCGTCATTTGAAAGACCGAATGCAAATGGCCGTTTTTGATGATCCGGAAATAGGAAAACCAGCTATTACTCATTATAAGGTTTTAGAACGTTTTGGTTATGTTACTTTGGTTTCTTGTATTTTGGAAACAGGAAGAACACACCAAATTAGAGCGCACATGAAACACATTGGGCATCCATTGTTTAATGATGAGCGTTATGGTGGTCACCTGATTTTGAAAGGAACAACTTTTACGAAATACAAGCAGTTTATTGAGAATTGTTTCAAAGCTTTACCAAGACAGGCACTGCATGCTAAAACCTTAGGTTTTGTGCATCCAAATACCGGAGAAATGATGCGTTTTGATACGGAATTACCTCAGGATTTTCAGGATTGTATTGAGAAATGGCGTAATTATTCGAAATCACACCATACTGAGGAGGAAGAATAGTTTTTTTTAAATAATAGTATAAAACCGCAAATTCACTGATTTTTCAATGAATTTGCGGTTTTTCGTTTTGTGAAATTAACCGCAAAGTTTTTGGAGATTTCGCAAAGGTTATTAAGTAAATTAATTAATATGAACTTCTTTTTCCTTTTAGAAACAAAAAACTTATATGACTTATATGGTTTTAAAAAGAGTCAAATGGAATTATTTCCTCACATTGAAATTTTCAACATTCTGATTGATGTATTTTTCCTTTCCTTGAATGGTATCGGCAGTAACATTTTTAAGATAAACATTTTTAATAGGTAATTCTTTTTCTCCGTTAATTCTGGAAATGAATTGGACATTTTTTGCACTTACATTTTTCAAGAAAACATTTGTAATAGGAGTTAAACGTCGTTCTACAGTAGGAACCAAATTTTTCCATTGGTACAATATATCCGTTTCGATACCAAGAATTCCAAAATCAACTTTGCTTCCTTTGATGTTATGGACATAAATATTTTTTACATAGCCACCCATGCGTTCATTGGTTTTAATAAAAACAAGGTTGAACATTTTGGCTCCATCCAAAACTTTGCAATTGTCAATGAAAACATTTTCAATTCCGCCTGATAGTTCACTGCCTACGGCCAGTAATTGATGTCCGTTTTTAATGGTACAGTTTCTGATAATCAGGTTTTTTGTAGGTGTTTTAGAGCGCCAACCTTCCGGATTTCTGCCTGATTTTACAGCAATGGCATCATCACCTTGGTCAAAAGTTACGTTTTCAACTAAGATGTTTTGGCTCATTTCAGGATCAAAACCGTCGTTGTTATGTCCGTGGGCAAAAATGTTTAATCCACGTACTACAATGTCTTTAGATAAATACATATGAACCGTCCAAAAAGGGCTGTTTGTTATTGAAATACCTTCAATTAGAATGTTTTTACTTCTGTTAAATTGAATGAATTGTGGACGTAGGTTAGCGGTGTCATTGACCATTATTCTTTGCTCTACAGGAACATTCTGTCCGGAAAGGTTGTATAATCTTTTTAAACTGTTCATATGTCCGCTTGGACGTCCGGCCCATTTTTTCCAAAAATCCATTTTGGCTTTTATTCCTCCTTCACCAGTAATGGCTATGTTTTTACATTCGTAAGCATAAATTAATGGGGAATAGTTGTAGCATTCTAATCCTTCCCATGTCGAATGTACGGCAGGTAAGTAATCGTTAGGATCATCTGAAAAAAGCAATAAAGCTCCTTTGTTTAAATGCAAATTAACATTATTCTTAAAGTGGATTTTTCCGGTTAACCATTCTCCTTCAGGAATTATTACAATTCCACCACCTAATTTGTTAGCTTCATCAATTGCTTTTGCAATAGCTTGGGTCGTTTTGTCTTTATCGCCTTTAACAGCTCCAAAATCGGTAATGATTAATTTTTTGCATTTACTAAAATCAGGAACATTGATTTTAGTGGTTCCAAAGGGTGCTTCTACTTTTATTTCTTTGGTTGTTGGCTGTGTAGAGGCAATTTGAAAAGAAAATAAACAAAGTGAAAGGATTAAAGTTGTACTTAGGATTAAATTTTTCATCGAAGAGTAATTTGGTTGGTTGTAGGTATTTATTTTATGAATAATGTGTTTACAAAAATATATAACCTATTAGATTAGAGTGTCCTGTTTCTTTACAGATAGTTGTAGATTTAGTAATGACGAACCTATATCAAAGTTATTATTTCATGTAATTTCTTTTTTATCGCATAAAATAAAATATGACACTTTAGATTGTTTTTGGTTTTTGATTAGATAAATTGGACTCATTAATTTATTTAATAGTAGTTTATTTCTAATTGAAAATTATTATATTTAACAGTAATAATGGATTGACTTATAATTGATTCTATGAAAGAAGAAAATTTATCCTATGAAGAACTATTACTTAAATTAAAAAATCAAGAGTTAAAAATACAGGAGTTTGAAAGCAATTTGACGGCCCAAAATAAAGCGTTAAGTCAAGTTTATCAAATTATAAAAACTTCATCGGTTTTAATTTATTCGTTGACAATAAAGAGAGACGGGACGATAAGTTTTCCTTGTGTTAATGGAGCTCTTGATGCTATTTATGGATTTGAATGTAATGAGAATTTGGCTCCTTTGGTTTTTAAAGGAATTCCTTTAAAAGATAAAGAGCATTTGTTAAATTGTGTTTTAAGTAGTACTGTATCTGAATTAACTCCTGTTACAATTGAATATTCTTATTGTCATCCTACTAAAGGCTTGGTTTGGCATGAAATGACAGCAACTTCTACTATAGATGCTGAGGGCGCAGTTGTGTGTCGAGGTGTAATTACTGATATTACCCAAAGAAAATTGACTGAGCAAAAGATGAATAAAGCCAAGCGTTTGTATCTTTTTATAAGTCAGATTAACCAAATTATTGTTCGTGTACAAGATAAGAAACAACTTTTTAAAGAAGTATGTGAAGTAGCTGTTCAAGTAGGAAAATTTAAATTTGCCTGGATAGGTTTAATAAATCCGATTACTCAAAAGGTTACACCAATGAGTATTGGAGGAGATGATAAAGGCTATTTGGCATTACTAAGAAATTTAACTATTGATGCCAAACAAAAATTGGGACAAGGACCTGCCGGAATAGCAATTAGACAAGGTAGATATCAGGTTTGTAATTCTGTTGCAGATGATCCTGTTATGAAACCCTGGAAGAAAGAGGCTCTGAAAAGAGATTTTCAATCGTTGATTGCAATTCCTATAAAAATTTTTGATGAAACAATAGGAGTTTTTGTGATTTATGCGGCTGAGAAAAACTATTTTGATGAGGAAGAAATAAAGTTGTTAGATAAGGCTGCTTCCGATGTTACATTTGCCTTGGAGTTTTATGAAAAGGAAATGATGCGGAAAAAAGCTGAAGAAGCAGTGGCTGAAAGTGAAAAAAGGTTTCATACACTAACTGAAATATCTCCTGTAGGAATTTACAGAACAGATTTGACCGGAGCAACGACTTATGTCAATCAGCGTTGGACTCAAATAGTAGGGATTAGTTTTGAAGAATCATTAGGAAACGGTTGGTACTTTGCCATTCATCCTGACGATAGGGTTACTTTATATAATGAATGGAAAAAGGTAACTGCAGAACGAATAAGATCATTAATTGAATTTCGTTTTGTAAAACCCGACGGGAAAATCGTTTGGGTAATAGGTCAGGCGACTCCGGAAACGAATACCGAGAATCAAATTATAGGTTTTATAGGAACTATAACGGATATAACCGAGAGAAAACAAGCTGAAGAAAAGTTTCTTAAAACCAGCAAAAAGATGGAGGCTATCATTGAAGCGATTCCCGACCTGATGTTTGAAGTAGATTTAGAGGGAACTATTTTTAATTATCATTCGTCAAATAATGATTTGTTACTTATGCCGCCCTCACTTTTTATAGGAAAAAAAGTTATTGAAGTGTTGCCTAAAGAAGCTGCCGAAATATGTCTTTCAGGTTTACAAGAAGCTCATAAAAAAGGATTTTCAAGAGGGAAGCAATATAAACTTGATTTACCAAAAGGAGAAAATTGGTTTGAGTTGTCATTAGTCCCTATGAAAGAAGATGACACTAAAGAACTTCATTTTATTGTGATTTCCAGAGATATTACCGAACAGAAAAATACCGAAGAGGCTCTTATAAAAAACAAGGAAAGGTATCGCGGATTGCTTCGGAATTTAGAAGCAGGAATTGTAGTTCATGATGCCGAAGGACGAATTATTATGTGTAATAGTAAAGCGGCAGAATTGTTAGGTTATAGTATAGAAAAATTAACTTCACGTAAGAATGAACAGTTAAAATGGAATTTTTTGAACGAAGATTTTTCATCAATGCTCGTTGAGGATTATCCAATTTCTCAGATTATCAATTCTAAATTACCTATTAAAAATTATCCATTAGGGATTAAAGATACGGCTAAAAATTCGGTAGTTTGGGTTTTGGTGAGTGGATTTCCTATGCTAGATGATCATGGAAATATTCAAGAAGTGGTTATTAGTTTCATAGATGTCACTGAACAACGCAAAATGAATTATGAAATTCAAAAAGCCAAAGACTTAGCCGAACTGGCTAATAAATCTAAAACAGATTTCCTGGCTAATATGAGTCATGAAATTAGAACACCTTTAAATGGAATTATTGGTTTTACTTCATTGTTGATGGAATCCAGATTAGAATCCTGTCAAAAAGAATATATGCTTACTATTAATGAATCAGCGGCAACATTAATGGATATTGTGAATGATATTTTGGACTTTTCTAAAATAGAAGCAGGGAAATTAGAACTAAAAATAGAGGAAACCGATCTTTTAGCACTGATTAATCAGGTAATTTCTCTGTTTAAATATCAGGCCAATCAAAAACAAATTGGCTTAGAATTACATATTGATGATAATGTTCCTCGATTGATTTTTACGGATCCATTACGATTGAAACAAATCATTATAAATTTAATTGGGAATGCTATTAAATTTACCCAAAAGGGAAAAATTAGATTAGAAGTTAAAACGATTCTACCTCTAGAAGGTGATTTTGTAAATCTAAATTTTTCAGTAAAGGATACAGGAATTGGTATAAAAGCACAAAATCAGTCCAAAATATTTCATTCTTTTGTACAAGAAGATAATTCAACCAGTCGTCAGTTTGGAGGAACAGGTCTTGGATTAGCTATTTCTAATCAGCTGTTGGCTTTAATGTGTTCGAGGTTAGAATTAGAAAGTACTTATGGTAAAGGAAGCAATTTTTATTTTACTATTCGATTGAAAAAATCAGAAAATCAAAATCAGTTAGTGCTTACAACTAATGAGGAATCTAAGATGAAAAATATTTTTGGAGTTAAAAAAGTTTTAATTGTAGAGGATAATAAAATCAATATGTTTTTGGCAAAAACATTAATTGAGAAAATAATCCCGGAGAGTATTATTGTTGAAGCAAGAGATGGAGATGAGGCAATTGAACAGTATAAAAAAGAACAACCTGATATCATTTTGATGGACATTCAAATGCCAAATAAAAATGGATTTGAAGCTACTTATGAAATTCGAAGAATAGAACAGGAACGATTTACGCCAATTATTGCTTTGACAGCAGGAATATTTGTAGAGGAAAAAGAAGAATGTTTAAAATCAGGAATGAATGATTATGTTACCAAACCAATTAATGTTAATGATTTAGAGTCAATTATGTTCAAATGGTTAATGGATTAATTAGTCTTTTTGTAACTCCACACCGCTAATAAATTGATTAAAACCGCATAAAAAGAAATGATGAAAAAGGGTTTGGCAATATCCGAAAACTGTGCTCCTTTTAGCATTACCATTCTGATGATTTCAACAAAATAGCGTATAGGATTAAAAAGGGTGATTTTTTGAGCCCAATCAGGCATACTTTCAATTGGCGTAAATAAACCACTCATCAAAATAAAAATTACCATAAAAAACCAGGCAATAAACATAGCCTGTTGTTGCGTTTCTGTATAATTTGAAATTAATAAACCCATACCTAAAACAACCAAAATATATATAGAAGTAAAAAGGTAAATCAGACTCAAACTCCCCAAAATTGGGATAGCAAAAACAAGTTTAGCAATTGCCAGACCAATAGTTAAAATGAGTAGACCTAAAACCCAAAACGGGAATAATTTTCCAATGATAAACTGATATTTTTTTATGGGTGTCACATTAATTTGTTCCAAAGTGCCAATTTCTTTTTCACGAACAATATTCATTGAAGAAAGGAATAAGGTAATCATTGTAACCAATAAAACTAATATACCCGGTACCATTAGGGTTTTGTAATTCAGAGTGTTGTTGTACCAAAAAGAGGGGATACTGATGATGTTTTGCTGAGGTACAAAATCAGTGCCGTTGTAGGTAATAAGCTGACTTCTAATATTCTGATTGAAACTATTTATTATTTGCGAAATATATACATTTTCTACTCCGGCAGCTGCACCATCAATGGCGTTTATACTTACTGCCAACGATGTTTTTTTCTCGATTAACAGGTCGCGTTCAAAGTGATTAGGGATTTCCAAAATTACATCGATAGTGCCTTTTTGCATCTGTAAATCGC
>JALRGZ010000261.1 GCA_023253295.1 Flavobacterium sp. | reverse complement strand
AAACCCGTAGATTGAGTGATCATATCTTCTCAGGGGAATATCATACTTCTTTCAAAGGGCGTGGGATGACTTTTAGTGAGGTGCGTCAATATCAATATGGCGATGATATTCGAAATATTGATTGGAATGTTACAGCCCGTTACAATGAAGCGCACGTAAAAGTTTTTGAAGAAGAACGTGAACTAACCATGATGTTAATGGTGGATATTTCAGGTTCAGAAAGTTTTGGTTCTAAAAATCAATTTAAAAAAGACATCGTTACAGAAATTGCTGCTACGATGGCTTTTTCGGCTACACAAAACAATGATAAAATTGGACTGATTTTGTTTTCAGACCAAATCGAGTTGTATATACCGCCTAAAAAAGGAAGGTCGCACGTATTACGTATTATTCGCGAACTGATAGAATTTGAACCAAAAAGTCATAAAACCGATATTGCTCAGGCTTTAAAATTCCTTTCGAGCACACAAAAAAAGAAAGCCATTGTTTTTGTGATTTCCGATTTCATGTCGGCAGATTATGAGCACACTTTGAAAATTGCTGCTAAAAAGCATGATGTAACGGGGATTCGAGTATATGATATTCGTGAAGAAAAAATGCCAAACTTAGGTATGGTACCGATGCTTGATGCCGAAACAGGCGAAATGCAATTGGTAGATACGGGCTCAAAAGCTGTTCGAATGGGTTATGAAAAATATTACAATGACCAATTGAATTATTTCAAAGAGACTTTCAGTAAATCGGGTTCTGGCGTAGTAAATACAAGAGTTGACGAAAGTTATGTAACCAAATTATTGGGTTATTTTAAATCGAGGTAACAATTAACGATTGAAGATTTTAATCGGATTAATACAACATGAAAAAACTATTCTTCTTATTACTACTAGTAATTTCTACCAGCATTTTTGCACAACAAAAAAGAGTAGAAACAAGTATCGATACTACAAAAAATAAAATTGGAGCTGAGTTTAAATTAACCTTAAAGACTTCGGTCGATACATTGTCTAAGGTAGTTTTTCCAAAATTAAAAAATATAGGTGCGCTTGAAGTTATTCAATCGTATCCAATTGATACCGTTAAAAACAATGACCGTTATGAGTTGATCAAAAAATACGGATTAACTCAGTTTGATTCCGGTCGCTATGTCATTCCAAGTGTTAAAATATTAATCAATAATAAACCGTATTTAAGTGATTCTATTGCTGTTGAGGTGGCTAATGTTCAAGTGGATACTTTAAAGCAAAAAATGTTTGATATCAAAGATATTCAACCGGCTAATGATTCTATTGGAAATTGGTGGAAGTATCTTCTAGGAGTGCTACTATTTTTAGCAATTGGAGCAGGAGTTTATTGGTATTTGAAAAACAAACAAAAGAAAAAAATTGAAGAAGAAGTTTATAAAACTCCAATAGAAAAAGCGACTAGTTTATTAAATAATCTTGAAAAGAAAGAGCTTTGGCAAAAAGGAGAAATAAAGGAATATTATAGTGAATTAACCGATATTGCCCGAAATTATATCGAAGAAGCTATTGAAATTCCAGCAATGGAAAGTACTACATCGGAACTAATTGCAGCTTTAAAAGCGGCTTCGGTCAAAAAGAAAATGACGGTTACTCCAGAAACCATTGAGAATTTAGAAAGAGTTTTAAAACAAGCCGATTTAGTGAAATTTGCTAAATCGAAACCTTTAGAATATGAAATTGCCAATGATAAAGAGAAAATTCAAAAAGCGATTCTAACCTTAGATAGTGCTATTCCAGTTGAAATTCCGGATGAAGAAGATGTGTTGTTAAATGAAGTTCAAAGACAAAAACAAATCGCACTTCAATTAAAGAAAAAGAGAAATAATCGTATTGCTGTTAGTATTGCAACAGTACTTTTCTTATTGTTAGCCACTACCTTTTATTTGCTGGCAACTAAAGGATTTGATTATGTAAAAGACAATCTTATAGGTCATCCGTCAAAAGAATTATTAGAAGGGGAATGGGTGAAAAGTGAATACGGAAATCCGGCAGTAATTATCGAAACACCTAAAGTTTTGGTTCGTACAGATTTGTCCAAAACTATGTCAAAAGAATTAATGGCTTTGATCAAAGAGATGCAGACATTTACTTATGGAAGTATGATAGATCCTTTCTATTTATCCGTTTCTACTTTAAAATACAAACAGGAAACGCAAGTTGATTTGAAAAAAGCAATGGATGGTGCTTTGCAGATGATGGAATTACAAGGTGGTGCACAAAACATGATTGTAAAACAGGAGGATTTTGAAACTAAAGAAGGTATTACAGGATTGAAGGCTTACGGTACTTATACAACATTGAATAAATTAACTAATGAAAGAGAAAGAATGTATTATGAGGCTTTAATGTTTAGTCAGGAAAATGGATTACAAAACATTTTGATTTTACATCAGGAAGGAGACAAGTACGCAAATGAAATTTCAGAAAGAGTGTTAAGCTCAGTCGAATTAAAACACGAAGGTAGATAATGGCAAAAATAACTTTTTTAAATCCGGAGTTTTTTTGGTTGTTTCTTTTAATTCCATTGGCCATTATTTGGTTGGTTTTAAAACGAAACCAGCAATCGGCAACATTAAAAGTGAGTTCGATTAAAGGTTTTAAAACAAAACAATCGGCTTTAGCAAAATTCAAGCCGTATTTAAGTGTGTTTCGACTTTTGGCATTAAGTTCTTTGATTATAGCAATGGCAAGACCAAGAACGGTTGATATTAGCAATAGAACTAAAACAACAAAAGGGATTGATATTGTAATGGCGGTGGACGTTTCCGGAAGTATGCTTGCCAAAGATTTGAAGCCTAACCGTATGGAAGCCTTAAAAAGAGTAGCTACTGATTTTGTGGAGCAAAGGCCTAATGACCGTATAGGATTAGTGGTTTATGCTTCTGAAGCGTATACCAAAACACCTGTAACCAGCGATAAAGCCATTGTGGAACAAGCTATTCAAAGTATTAAATACGATAATGTGTTACAGGACGGAACAGGTATCGGGATGGGATTGGCAACAGCCGTAAATCGTTTGAAAGATAGTAAAGCCAAGAGTAGAGTCATTATTTTGTTGACGGATGGGGTAAATAATGCAGGTTTTATAGAACCTGAAACTGCGGCCGATATTGCTAAACAATACGGAATTAAAGTATATACTATTGGGATTGGGACGAATGGTATGGCCGAATTTCCCTATGCAGTAGCTCCAAACGGACAGTTTTTGTTCCAAATGATGAAGGTAGAAATTGACGAAAGATTAATGAAAAGTATTGCTCAAAAAACAGATGGAAAATATTTTAGAGCAACCAGTAATAGTAAGTTGGCTGAGATTTATAATGAAATCAACAAATTAGAGACAACTGAAATACAAGAATTGAAATTTTATGATTACGACGAAAAATTCAGACCTTTTGTGTGGTTAGCTGGTATTTTGGTTCTGATCGAAATTGGATTGAGAAATACAGTTTACAAAAGCTTTATTTGATTTTATAAAATCAAAAAATCCAAGTTTTAAAATTCCAAATTCCAATCATTGGAATGGAAATTTGGAATTTGGGATTTAATTTTTGGAATTTAAAAATTTATGGAATTAGACGAAAAAAAATATTTGTATTTGCTTATTATACTGCCTTTTGTGGTGTTGCTTTTTCTGATGAATATGTATTGGAAAAGGAGAAAACAAAAGGAGTTTGGTGATTTAGAAATCATCAATAAATTAAGTCCGGAACGTTCGGTTTTTAAACCTGTTTTCAAATTAGTAGTTCTTTTATTGGCCTTATTAGGTTTAATTATTGGGTTAGTAAATCCTAAAATTGGAACCAAGTTAGAAACAGTAAAACGCGAAGGGATTGATATTGTTTTTGCAATGGACGTTTCAAAAAGTATGCTGTGTGAAGATGTAGCTCCAAGTCGATTGGAAAAAAGCAAACAAATAGTTTCGCAAATTATCAATCAGTTAGGGAATGACCGTATAGGTATTGTGGCTTATGCCGGAAGTGCTTTTCCTGTTTTGCCTATCACAACGGATTATAGTGTGGCCAAAATGTTTTTGCAAAGCATGAATACCGATATTGTTTCTTCTCAAGGAACATCATTGGATGAAGCAATTAGATTGTCAGGGACTTATTTTGATGATAAAAGCAAAACGTCTAAGCTGGTTATTATGCTTTCTGACGGTGAAGATCATTCCGAAGGCGCCCAGGCTGCGGCTGATGAGGCTAATAAACAAGGCATGCGCATTATTACTGTTGGAATCGGTACTGAAAAAGGAGGGACTATTCCATTAAAAGTAAATGGTGTAGTGCAAAGTTATAAAAGAGACCGTAATGACGAAGTGGTAGTTACTAAGTTAAATCAGCCGGGTTTAGAAGCAATTGCTAAAGAAACCAAAGGAGGTTATGTAAGTGGAAATAATACCAAAGAAGTCATTGAATATATCAAAAAAACATTGGATAACATTCAAAAAACAGAGTTCGAATCGACACAAATGGCTGATTTTCAATCACAATTTCAATGGTTTTTAGGCTTTGCTTTTGTGCTTTTGTTTTTGGATTTATTCCTATTGGAAAAAAAGACAAATTGGGTGAAGAAGTTAGACTTGTTTAACGATGAAAAATAAATGTGAATTTTCCTATGGAGAAAAGAACATAAAAAAATCAAAATGAAGAATTTTATAACATACGGATTTACTTTTTTTGCATTCCTTTTCATAGGATTAGGAGAGGCTTTGGCACAAGAAAAAGATAAAACTTTGTCTAAAGCTAATGAAGAATACAATAAAAGTAAATTTGCTGAAGCAGAGGCAGATTATAGAATATCCAATTCAAAATTCCCTAATAGATCTGTTTCTCCCTATAATTTAGGAAATGCTATTTATAAACAAAATCAGCCTTCGGAAGCAAAATACGCTTACGCAAAAGCCTTAAAAAATGCTAAATCCAGAATTCAAAAGCACAAAGCTTATCACAATTTAGGAAATGTGTTTATGAAAGAGAAAGATTATACTCAAGCTGTAGAAGCTTATAAAAATGCCTTAAGAAATGGTCCTGCTGATGAAGAAACAAGATACAATTATGCATTGGCTAAAAAAATGCTAAAAGAAAATCCTCCAAAAGACAACAAGGACAACAAGGATAAAAATAAAGATAAGGATAAGGACAAAGACAAAAATAAAGATAAAGATAAAGATAAAGATAAAAAGGATCAGGATAAGAAAGATCAGGATAAAGACAAGGATAAAAAAGATAATAAGGATAAGAAAGATCAAGACAAAAAAGACGGAAAAGATAAACAAGATCAAAATCAACCACCTAAACCACAACCTGGAGGAATTTCTAAAGACCGATTAGAAAATCTTTTAGATGCGGTGAATAACGAAGAGAAAAAAATTCAGGACAAGGTAAAAGCTAAAAAAGAAAAAGGAAGACCTGTTCAAACAGATAAAGATTGGTAAGTTCTAAAAAAGGAGAATATTCTAAATAAAAGAATAAGGATTCAAACCACTATGAAAAGATATTTAATAATAGTACTGTTATGTTTTCAGGGACTTTGGGCTCAGGTACAGTTTGAGACTAAAGTAAGCAAGAACACACTGGGTTTAAATGAAAGACTACGTGTAGATTTTGTGATGAATATCGACGGAGATAATTTTGACGAACCTTCATTTGAAGGTTTTAGAGTTATTGCCGGACCAAGTCAACAAGTCAGTCAATCCTGGGTAAATGGAAAGAGTTCTTTCGAGAAAATCTATTCTTATTATTTGATGCC
>JALRGZ010000196.1 GCA_023253295.1 Flavobacterium sp. | reverse complement strand
TAAAGTTCCCATTTCGATGGTGTATCGTAAAGAAATAGAGAAAAACGGAGAGAATCCACTGTTGTTATATGCTTATGGTTCTTACGGACATTCGATGGATGCTCATTTCTCGTCAACAAGATTATCGTTATTAGACAGAGGTTTTATTTATGCAATAGCTCATATACGCGGAGGAGAAGACTTAGGAAGACTATGGTATGAGGATGGTAAGTTACTTCATAAAAAAAACACTTTTACAGATTTTATAGATTGTTCGAAATATTTGATTGAGCAGAAATATACATCGGCAGCCCATTTGTATGCTGAGGGAGGTTCGGCAGGAGGATTATTGATGGGAGTAATAATCAATGAAGCATCGGAATTGTATAATGGAGTGATTGCTCAGGTTCCATTTGTGGATGTGATGACTACGATGTTAGATGAAAGTATTCCGTTGACTACCGGAGAGTATGATGAATGGGGGAATCCAAATGTTAAAAAATATTATCAATATATGCGATCGTATTCTCCGTATGATAATATTAAAAAACAAAAGTATCCCAATATGTATGTGTCAACGGGACTACATGATTCTCAGGTTCAGTATTGGGAGCCAGCTAAATGGGTGGCGAAACTAAGAACCTATAAAAATGATGATACTGTTTTGTATTTGGATACAAACATGGATGCAGGGCATGGCGGGGCTTCAGGAAGGTTTGAAGCACTAAAAGAATTAGCTAAAGAATTTAGTTTTTTGCTAGATTTAGAAAAAATTGAAAAGTAATTAGTTTTTTTTTGTTAAATTTGCGGCGTATCCAGGTTAAATAAAACTTAATCTCGATTAACTATTTTTTTATGAAAGAAGAAATAAATGCTTATAATAATGTTTTAGAACTGATAGGGAACACTCCTCTTATCAAGATAAACAAAGTCACCGAACAATTAGAAGGTAATTTCTATGCTAAGGTAGAAGCTTTTAATCCGGGACATTCCTCAAAAGATAGGATTGCTTTATACATTATTGAAGAAGCAGAAAAAAAAGGTATTTTATCTCCTGGAGACACTATCATTGAAACTACATCTGGTAATACCGGTTTTAGTTTAGCGATGGTAAGTATTATAAAAGGGTATAATTGCATTTTAGCGGTTAGTTCTAAATCATCAAAAGATAAAATCGACATGCTTCGTAGTATGGGAGCAAAGGTTTATGTATGTCCGGCTCACGTTTCTGCAGATGACGAACGTTCATACTACAGTGTTGCTAAAAGATTGCATGAAGAAACTAAAGGATCAGTTTACATTAATCAGTATTTTAATGAATTAAATATTGATGCACATTATAACTCTACAGGCCCAGAAATTTGGAAACAAACAAATGGTAAAATTACACACCTCGTAGCTTGTAGTGGAACTGGTGGTACAATTTCAGGTACTGCTAAATACTTAAAAGAGCAAAATCCAAACATTAAAATTTTAGGTGTTGATGCTTTTGGTTCGGTATTAAAAAAATACCATGAAACCAGAGAATTTGATGCCGAAGAAATTTATCCTTACCGTATAGAAGGTTTGGGGAAAAATCTAATTCCATCTGCTACTGATTTTGACGTAATTGACAAATTTATGAAAGTTACTGATGAAGAAAGTGCACACTCAGCTAGAGAAATTACCAGAAAAGAAGGTTTATTTGTAGGTTATACTTCAGGAGCTGTTTTACAAGCTATTAAACAATATGCTGAAGAAGGAGAATTTGATAAAAACAGTAATGTAATTGCTATTTTTCCTGATCATGGTTCTCGTTATATGAGTAAAGTATTCAGTGACGAATGGATGAATGAACAAGGATTTTTTGATAGCATCAATGAAGAAGACGAACAAAAAATTGAGCTTATAAAATAGATTTTCAATTTTATTGATAACAAAAAACTCTGGAGAAATCCGGAGTTTTTTTGTTTTAGGTAATAGCAATTCTTAAATAATGAGAAGTTGAAATTTTAAATAGGCTGAAGCTTTTGTTAAAATAAATTGAAAAGTGTTATTTTAGTTAGCTATTAAACCAAAACCAAACAGAACTATGCGAAAATTACTCTATCACTTAATTGTGGCTCTATTTATTTCGTTGACTATTCAAGGACAAATTTCAAAAGAGAATCAGGCAATTGTAAATGTTAATCTGAAAAAAGAGATTGCTCCAATGAAGCCAGTTTGGGCATGGTTTGGTTATGATGAACCTAATTATACTTATATGAAAGATGGTAAAAAATTACTGTCTGAAATTGCTCAGCTAAGTTCTGTGCCTGTATATGTCAGAACACATAGTTTGCTTGTGAGTGGAGATGGTAGTGCGGCTTTAAAATGGGGTTCAACTAATGCTTATACAGAAGATGAAAATGGCAATCCTGTTTATAATTGGAAAATTGTAGATAGTATATTTGATACTTATGTAAACAGAGGAATGAAACCGTTAGCACAAATTGGTTTTATGCCCGAAGCATTATCGACGCATCCTACTCCTTATAGGCATTATTGGAAACCGGGTGATCCTTATACAGATATTATTACAGGTTGGGCATATCCTCCCAAAGATTATGATAAGTGGCGTAATTTAGTTTATGAATGGGTGAAGCATTCTGTAGAGCGTTATGGTAAAGAAGAAGTAGAAAGTTGGTATTGGGAAGTTTGGAATGAGGCTAATGGTTATTATTGGAAAGCTTCTCAGGAAGAATTTTTTAAACTTTATGATTATGCGGCAGACGGTTTGAAAAGAGCTTTGCCAACGGCTAAAATTGGAGGGATGAATGTGGCCGGAACTTCGGGTAAAGGAGCAACGGAATGGATGAATAATTTTATTAAACATTGTATTTCAGGGAAAAACTATGCAACCGGTCAGACAGGGAGCCCATTAGAAGCAATTCTTTTTCATGCTAAAGGTCATCCCAGATTAGTTGATGGAACCGTTATCATGGATATGGCGCCTCAATTGAGAGATATTAAAAAAGGTTTTGCAATTGCAATGTCTTATCCGGAAACTAAGCATTTACCAGTTATTATTGGTGAGTCAGACCCTGAAGGTTGTGCTGCCTGTGGAATGGCTACTAATCCCGAAAATGCTTATCGAAACGGAACCATGTATTCGTCTTATACGGCGGCTTCATTTGCCCGAAAGTATTTGTTAGCCGATGCAACAAAAGCTAATTTTTTAGGAGCCGTTTCCTGGTCTTTTGAATTTGAAAACCAACCTTGGTTTTATGGATTTAGAGATTTGGCTACTAATGGTGTTGATAAACCGGTTTTGAATGTTTTTAGGATGTTTGGAATGATGACAGGAAACAGGATTGATGCAGTTAGTAATCGAATGTATACATTGGAATCTGTTATGCAAAAAAGTATCCGTGATACACAATCTGATATTGGAGCATTAGCAACGACAAATTCAAAATCAACTGCTGTGATGGTATGGAATTATCATGATAAAGACGAACCAGGAGAAGCCGAGGAGGTACAAGTAGTATTAGCAAATACTCCATCAAAGAAAGCCAATTTAGAAATTTATCTTATAGATCAGGATCATTCTAATTCTTACGAGGTTTGGAAAAAAATGGGTTCGCCTCAAAATCCAAGTAAGGAACAAATTGCTGTTTTGGAAAAATCAGGAAAATTAGAATCAGTTTTGAATAAAAAAGTAACCGTAAAATCAAATACATTAAAGGTGCCGGTAGTTTTAAAGCGTCAGGCAGTTGCTTTAATAAGATTGGATTGGAACTAATACTATAGAATTATAAATACTTAGATTCCGTTATATGATCTCAACTCTGAAGAAAAAAAAGTATTTCAATTTAATTGGTTATTTGTTTTTGTTTATCTGTAATTACACTTTCGGACAAATAAAAAAAGATACACTTTCACTCTCCGAATTGGTTTTGACGAATATACCTATTCAAAATTCAGTTATGCAATCTGCGGCAGCAGTTTCTGTTATTACTGAAAAAGAGATTAATCAGTCTGACGGAGTCATTTTAACTCCTGTTTTAAATAAAATTTCAGGAGTATTCATGCAGCAGGGAACGTTGAATACAAATAGAATTACTATTAGAGGTATTGGTTCCAGAACGCAATATGGGACGAGTAAAATCAAAGCTTATTTTGAAGGTATTCCGCTCTCGAGTGCTGAAGGAGAAACGGTTTTAGAGGATATAGATTTAGAAGCTTTAGGAGGAATCGAAATTATAAAAGGACCCAATGCTACAAGTTTCGGTGCTGGACTAGGTGGTGTAATTAGCCTGAAAGCAAAACAATTAAATAATCTTGTTTCTTATGGGAAATCAGGAACAACTTTTGGAAGTTTTGGGTTAGAAAAACAAACATTTTCAGCTTTATATAATGATTCAAAATCATCTGTTTTTGCTAATTATACTAATTTACAACAGGAAGGCTACAGAGCAAATAGTAAGTATGATCGTCAATCTTTGAATTTATTTGGGAAACAAGTACTTTCTGAAAATAGTTCGCTTTCATTTTTCGGAATTGTTACCCGATTAAAAGCATATATTCCGAGTTCCATTAGTGAAACGGCTTTTAAAACTAATCCTAAATCAGCTGCGTCTAGCTGGCTTGCTGCGAGAGGATTTGAATCTTATGATAAGCTAATTGCCGGTTTAGGTTATGAACATCAGTTTTCGGCAAATTTGTCATGGAATTCCAGTGTTTTTGCAACCTTTAAAAATGGATATGAGCCCAGACCTTTTGATATTTTGTCAGATCAAACCAGAAGTGCAGGTTTTCGTTCTAAATTAAATTTTGAGAGTTCGTTATTTTCTGTGCCAAACATCATAAGTGTAGGCATGGAAATGTTATTCGAAAATTACTCTTTTTCACTTTTTAAAAATTTATACCAATCATATCCTGGTCAAGGAAGCATTCAGGGAGATCAATTTAGTGAAACAGAGCAAAAAAGAGGTTATTGGAATGGATTTGTACAAATGGAAACAAAACTTTCAAATAGTTTTCATTTAGAATCAGGTCTGGCTTTTAATAGTACCCATTATAATCAAAAAGATGTTTTTCAGACAGGAAATAATTCAGATGAGCAATATACTTTTGGAAATGTCCTGTCCTCCAGATTGGCACTTTTGTATAAAGTAGGAGCATTTAAAAATATTTATTTTTCTGTTAGCAAAGGTTTTTCGATACCTTCAGTAGCTGAAACTTTGACTGCTGATGGGCAATTTAACACCAATTTGAAATCAGAAAAAGGAATGAATTATGAAATAGGGTTCAAAGGTAATTTCCTGAAAAGGAAACTGTATACTGAACTTATTTTGTATGTTACTCCGGTTCATGATTTGTTAGTGGCTCGTCGTATAGCGGAAGATCAGTATGTTGGGATTAATGCGGGTAAGAGTTTACATAAAGGAGTAGAATTTTTACTGAATTACCAATCAGAAAGGTTTTTAGGAATGCAGTTGAATCCTTATTTTTCGGGTACAATTAATCGATTTAAGTTTAAAGACTTTGTAGATAGTGGTGTTGATTATTCGGGAAAATTTTTACCGGCTATGCCTAACACTCAATTTAATTTGGGGTTTAATCTGAGTACTGATTCAGGGTTTAATTTTAATACGTCTTATCGTCTAACGGGTAAAATGTTTTTGAATGATGCTAATTCAAAAGAAACCGATCCTTATCAGTTATTGGATGCTAAAGCACAATATTCGTTTGTGATTCTTAAAAAGTTAAGAATGGAATTTTATACAGGTATTCAAAATCTTTTAGATGAGAAGTATGCTTCGAGTGTTTTGCCTAATGCTGTTGGTTTTGGAAGTGCTCCGGCGAGATATTTTTACCCGGGAAATCCGGTTAATTATTATGGTGGTTTTAATGTGACTTATGGTTTAAATTAAATGCTTAGCGGGTAATTTTGTTTTTGTATTCTTTTGGTGTACTTCCTGTATTTTTTTTAAATAGCTTGTTGAAATTAGACACTGTTTTGTAACCACATTCATAGGCAATTTCAGAAACACTCATGTCGGTTTCAATAAGATGTTTGCAGGCATTCGAAATACGTATTTCGTTTAAGTATTCAACAAAATTCTTTTTAGTTTTGGCTTTGAACATACGGCAAAAAGAAGTAGGGGTCAGATTAGCAATTTGTGCCACTTCGTCTAGAGATATTTCCTTTTTGTAATTGTCTTTAATGAATTGAAATACATCTGATAAACGGTCTTTTTTAATAGTATCGTTATTTGGGGTATATGCTTCAATATTGATTTTATTGTAATCAGTACTTTCGGAAAGAAGAGAAAGAATTTCGAATAAACCAATAATGACTTCAAAGTCTTTTTTAGTGACTAAAACTTCTAATTTTTCAGCAATTAGACGATTGGTTTTTCCTGTAATCGAAAGTCCTTTTTTAGCTTTTTCAAAAAGGGAATTGATTCTTTTTGCCTCTTTCATTTCGTAAAATGCAGGGCCAAAAATATCTTTATTAAAATATACAACAATAGATTTTGCTTTAAGTTTGTTGATGTTTTGATAGTACATCTCGTCATTTAGCCATACATGTGGTATATCAGAACCAAGGAAAACCATATCTCCAGGTTCAAAATTATCTACAGAATTACCAATTATTCTTTTTCCAAAGCTTTCATTTACATAAACTAATTCCAATTCGGGATGAGAATGAAAAGGAGCCTGAAAGAAAGTTTCCTCTCTGGTATGAACAGAAATAGCACTGTTTAAGTAAGATGAAATTTTGGTTTTTTCAATTTTCATAAGTTGCCAAAGATAAATAATAATTAGTTAAGGATAAAATCGGATTATTTTTTAGGCAAATGACATAGTACTTTTATTTTTTCATATTTTAGTAAGC
>JALRGZ010000094.1 GCA_023253295.1 Flavobacterium sp. | reverse complement strand
GGACGAAGCGATATATCAGTTAATCAATCAACAAATTTAAATCTTTAGCTTTAATGAGCACAAAAAAAATGATTTCAATCGCCGCTATTGTTGTTGTATCGGGATTGATTATTTATGGTTTTGTATTAATAGGACAAATCTTTTCAAACAATACCAAATTTACTGAGGATGAAGTTTATGTGCATGTTCCTACGGATGCCACTTATGAGCAAGTATTGGATTCGGTAAGCCCGTATATAACTCATTTGGATCGTTTTGAAATGGTAGCTAATAAAATGAGTTATCCTTTTAATGTAAAATCGGGACGTTTTCTTTTAAAAAAGGGAATGAATAGTTACGAATTGGTTAAGGCTATGCGCAATAATATTCCGGTGAAATTGGCTTTCAATAATCAGGAACGTGTTGAAAATTTGGCTGCTCGTGTAGGTTCTCAAATTGAAGCCGACAGTACTTCTTTGATGCATTCGTTTAAAGATTCTATTTTTATGGAAGAAAATGGTTTTAACGAAGAGAATATCTTAGCGATGTTTATTCCTAATACTTATGAGGTGTATTGGAATACATCGGCAGCTAAGTTCAGAGATAAAATGATTAAAGAATACCGTAATTTCTGGAATAAAGAACGAGTTGCAAGTGCCGAAAAGCAAGGCTTAACTCCGGTAGAAGCTACAATTTTAGCTTCTATCGTTCATAAAGAGTCTGTTAAAAAAGACGAAAGACCGAGAATTGCAGCAGTGTATTTGAACAGATTGCGATTAGGAATGCCGCTTCAGGCTGATCCAACAGTAATTTTTGCCAAGAAAAAAAATGACAACGATTTTAATCAGGTGATTAAAAGAGTGTTTTATAACGACTTGTTTTTAAATTCTCCATACAATACATATAAAGTAACGGGTTTGCCTCCGGGACCAATTGCTATGCCTGATATCACTGCTTTAGAAGCAGTTTTACATCCGGAGGATAATAATTATATTTATTTCTGTGCCTCTGTGGATCGTTTTGGATACCATGAATTTGCAGCAACTTTGGCTGAGCATAATGTAAATGCTAAAAAATATTCAGATTGGATTAATGCACAGGGAGTTAAGCGATAGTTTTGAAGTGTAAAAGTGTATTATTCCTTGTTTTTGTTTTTGCGATTTCCAATGGCATGGCTCAAAGTGGAATAGAATCTTTTTTAAAACCATCAGATACTTTAAATATAAAAAGACAAAAGGCTGTTTTCATTTCGGAAGCAGCCTTTTCTGCTATCAGTTTAGTGGGATTGAACCAATTATGGTATGCTGATTATCCCCGTTCCAAATTTCATTTTATTAATGATAATGAAGAATGGTTGCAAATGGATAAATTGGGACATCTGTATTCTTCCTATCATTTAGGACGTTTAGGACATGAAATGCTGCAATGGAGTGGTACGTCTCCTAAAAAACAATTGTTGTATGGAGCAGGTTTAGGATTTGCTTTTTTAACTGCTGTGGAGGTTTTAGATGGCTTTTCTTCTGAGTGGGGGGCTTCTCCGGGAGATGTGATTGCTAATGCTACCGGAACAGCTTTATTTGTTTCCCAACAATTGCTATGGAAAGAACAACGAATTGTGCCTAAATTTTCTTTTCATACTACCCGATTTGCTAAATACAGACCGGAAGTTTTAGGAGCCAATTTTTCCGAACAAATATTGAAAGATTATAACGGTCAAACCTATTGGTTATCGGCTAATCTCAAATCTTTTTTTAAAGGATCAAAAATTCCAAAAATTTTGAATTTGGCTGTTGGTTACGGAGCAGATGGAATGTTGACCGGAAAAGGAGAAAATGCAGCTTTTTTAACAGCTGAAAATCCGACGAAATCAAGACAATTTTATCTGAGTTTAGACGTCGACCTGACGAAAATTGAAACAAAATCTCATTTTTTGAAGACTTTTTTCTCTGTTTTTTCGGTTTTAAAAATTCCAGCACCCACACTCGAATACTCAGCTAGTGAGGGGGTTAGAGCGCATTTAATCTATTTTTAGTGTGTGTTAATAGATTGATTTTCAGGTTTTATTAAAAAAATTGTATCTTTGCGCAGTGAAATTTCTGAATGTGACAGGTTTAGAAGAAATCCAATTTATGATAAAAAAATGGCATTTTTACACCAGTTTAGCTGTAATTATAGGATTCTTAAGTTACAGTTTTAAACCACTAAAATTAGATAACAAAGAGTGGTTTTTGAGGAAAAATGTAGAAGGAATGCAATACCAGTTTCCTTCATTGCAACAAGAAGATTATACCAGTTTAAATATTCCTTTTACAGGAAATTTATTCATCGGTTTTAAAGAGGCAATCGGATTTAGAGAATCCGAGAACAAGTACAAAAAAGTGAATTCGTTAGGGTATTTAGGAAAATACCAGTTTGGAAACGAAACTTTAAGGTCTATTGGAATTCATGATACTGAAAAATTCTTAAGAAGTCCTAAACTACAAGAAAAAGCCTTTGTGGCTTTATTATCTAAAAACAAATCCATTTTAAAGGATATTATTGAGAAATACGACGGTAAAGTTGTAGATGGTATTTTGATTACCGAATCTGGTATTTTGGCTGCGGCACATCTTGGTGGAGCAGGTTCTGTTAAAAGATTTTTTAAAAATAACGGAAAGAAATACATTAAAGATGCCTATGGTACTTCGATACGTAGTTATTTAAAAGCATTTGGAGGTTATGATACTTCATTTATCGAACCTAATGTGAATGCTGTAGTTTCACTTTAAAAAATTAAAAGCTTAGGAAAAAGAGTCAGCTGTTCAACAACTGACTCTTTTTTGCTTTAAGTATTTTCGTCTATAAAGAGATTTAGAATTTTGCAGGCTATTTTAGAGATGTTAGTTCCCGGACCAAATACAGCTGCAGTCCCGGCATCAAATAAGTATTGATAATCCTGATTAGGAATTACGCCACCTACAACCACCATGATATCTTCTCTTCCTAATTTTTTTAATTCTTCGATTACTTGCGGAACCAATGTTTTGTGTCCGGCAGCCAGTGAAGATACACCCAGAATATGAACATCATTTTCCACGGCTTGTTTAGCCACTTCCGAAGGTGTTTGAAAAAGTGGAGCAATATCCACATCAAAGCCCATATCGGCAAAGGCTGTAGACACTACTTTAGCACCACGGTCATGACCGTCCTGTCCCATTTTGGCAATCATAATCCTTGGACGACGACCTTCCTGTTTAGCAAAAGTGTCTGCTAATTGTTTTGCTTTTTCAAAATGTTTGTTCTGTTTGATCTCTTTACTATACACACCACTAAAAGATTTAATTTGTGCTTTATGTCTTCCAAAAACCGTTTCTAAAGCCTGACTAATTTCGCCTAAAGTGGCTCTTTCTCGTGCTGCTTCAATGGTAAATTCCAGTAAATTTCCATTTCCGGTTTCTGCGCAAAGTCTGATTTTTTCTAAAGCGTTTTTTACTTTTAAAGTATCCCTTTTGGCTTTTACCTGATGAAGCCTTTCCAATTGTTGGTTTCTAACTTTTTCAATGTCAATATTTAAGATATTTAAAGATACTTCTTTTTTCGCTTGAAATTTATTAACTCCAACAATTATATCTTGTTCGCTGTCTATACGGGCTTGTTTTCGGGCAGCGGCTTTTGCCCTTTTTCGCTTCGTGGGCGCTTCGCGTTGCCGCGCACT
>JALRGZ010000057.1 GCA_023253295.1 Flavobacterium sp. | reverse complement strand
AATGCATTTGTGAGTCAGACTTTGACGCATTTGAATAAAAAGAATTTAGGAGCCGAATTCAGTTTTGAGTATCAAATAAGCTCCACTTTGAAAACAACTTTATCGTTGGCTTATGGAAAATTTACTTATGATAGCAATCCTAATGTGAGTGTCAATAATGATGCGGTGGCAACAGTTGAAAATACCAATCCATCTTTTGATTTTGGAACGGCACTTTTAAAAAATTACAAACAGTCTGGCATGCCGCAACAGGCGTATAGCTTAGGTTTGGAATATCGTGACCCTAAATATTGGTGGATTGGGACAAATGTAAATTATTTAACAGATACTTATATAGATATTTCACCTATTTCCAGAACCAATCGTTTTTATATTAATCCGGCAAGTGGATTTCCTTTTCCTGAGGCCACCGAAGAAAGAGCAGCTGAGTTATTGCAACAAGAAAAATTGGATTCAGTTTTTTTACTTAATCTAATTGGTGGAAAATCCTGGCGATTTAAAAGTAAAAATATCGGACTTTTTGTAAGCGTCAATAATTTGTTGGATACAAAATATAAAACGGGTGGTTATGAGCAAGCCCGAAATGCTAATTTCAGGCAACTCAATCAGGATGTTTCCAGTGGTAATCCGTCTTTTGGTAACAAGTATTTTTATGCTTACGGTCGTACTTATTTTGTGAATCTCAATTTCAGTTTTTAATTTAAAATGAGAATGTTATGAAAAGCAATTACAATTCAATTTTATACTGCTTAATAAGCATATTTTTTTTGGGAGCTTGTGCAAATGATGAAACTCAAATTCCGAAACTCATTTGCAATCAACCCGATTTTGAAGTAAATAAAACAGTAGCTGATATCAAAGCAACTTCTGCAGAATTGGTTACCCAATATACCTATGATGATGTGATTGAAGCTTATGTGGTTTCGAGTGATGAAAATGGTAATTTCTTTAAGACCATTTCCTTACAAACCTTGGCTACAGCTACTGCTCCAGCTCAGGGATTTTCGGTTCCGGTAGATGCTACTAATTTGTATGTCGATTTTCGAATAGGAAATAAGGTTTATGTAAAATTAAAAAATCAATATACTGATTTGTATTATGGAGGTTTGCGTATTGGGTCTTTGTATGTGAGTCCGTATAATCAGGGAGGTGTAGGAAGGCTTTCGCAAAATGATTATAAAAATGTGTTATATGCATCTTGTACCAATGTAAAAGAAGAACAATTGGTTCATTCAATTGATTTAGGTGAAATCAACGATAGTCATTTGAATACGCTTATTGAATTATCTGATGTGCAGTTTACAGAGCCAGCCATTGGACGAAAATATTATGAAGAAACGAATGATGTAGGTGGCGCGACCAATTGGAATTTGGTAGACAAAAATGGCAACCAGCTTATTTTTAGAACCAGTAGTTATGCCGATTTTTCAAAAAGTTTGGTTCCTGACGGAAGTGGTAAAGTGCGAGGGGTTTTGACAAAATATGCCGCTGATTACCAATTAATAGCCCGAAAGGAAGCAGATGTTCAAATGATAGCCAACCGAAATATTCCTTTTTTTGTAGAAGATTTCCAAACGGTTTCTGATGGGACTAATTTGAGTTTGCCAGGCTGGAGTAATATTATCGAAGCAGGTGCTATTGTTTGGAAGGGAGGTATAACCGGAACGAACGGGTATGCCGAATTTGCAATAACAGGAACAAAGGTCGCTTCTAATATTGTCTGGCTCATTTCTCCCAAAATTGATATGGATACGCACACCAATGAAATACTGTCTTTTAGAACCGCTCAACATCATTTGGACGTCGATTCTCCTTTAAATACATTGGAAGTTTATGTTTCAAATGATTTTGACGGATTGCATGTGAGTGCAGCATCTTGGACGAGACTTTCGGCAAGAATACCTACTCAGTCAACACCTTGGAATGAATTTATAGGTTCGGGAGCTATAGATTTGTCAAGTTATACTGGGCAAATTAATATTGCTTTTCGATACATCGGTTCCGGAAAAGATTTAGCACTTGATGGTGCTTTTTTAGTTGATGATGTTCAAATTTATGGAGATTAATAGTTTTTAAAATTTTTGTCCTGAATTGAATTTTGTATTTTGCGAATCCCAAATCTAAATTTAATAACATGATTAAAAACTATTTTATGGTCATTTGTCTAATGGCATTATCCAGTGTTATAAGAGGACAAATGATGGAAGAGTACCCTAAATTGAAGAACATTAAAGTTGTTAAAAAATTCTTTAGAAACTCCCAAAATGATGAAACAATAACCAAAGACATTCATTTTAAGGATGGTAAATTAACGACTGTAAAGACTTCTGACGTTGTACAAAACTTTTTTTATAATGAAAAAGGACTGCTGAATAAAACAACCAAAGAAAGAGTAGGTAGTAATTGGAATGAAGTGACACAGTATTATTATGATCCAAAAGATAGGTTAGTTGAATTTAGCAAAAAATACCAAGATGGAAATGAATATGTGGTTAAAACCGTAAAGTTTACTTATGAAGGAGCCCATATCAAAGCTGAAGCTAAAAAAAGTAACAGTCACAATCAATTGGTTGAAGATATCGAATACATTGTAGAAAATGGATTGATTGTCAGAAGAGTATCCCGTAACCGAAACAATCAGATTATTGGTAAAACGGAATATTCGTATTATAATGAAAATGTGTCTCGTCATACCGGTTTAGTGGGGGATAAAACCATAAAAATGTATACTTATGACGGTAAGAATTCGGTTAATTTGCTTATTGTGAAAAGTTTGTTTGGAGCTAATTATAAGGTGATTACACCATTGATTTCTTTTTATGATGAGGAATTTGATTTTCAGTCTATATCTAAAAATAATGAACTGACATTCAAAGCCACATCACAAAAATATACACCAGTTACTGAAAGTTTCAAGTATAATGCGTCTAATTATCCGGTTTCCAGTCTTAGAATTGACGGTGATGGTTTCGCAAAAACAGAAAGTATATATTTTTACGAATAGTTTTGAATTCAATATTCTAATGAATAGCTTATAAATGATAGGTTTATCTTAACTTTTTTGGAAATAGAATTTTACTATATTTGGCTTTTTAAAATAAAAATATACTATGAAACATTTATTATCAGCACTATTAGTTATGACGCTTTTTATCTCTTGTAAAAAAGAAAGCAGCGAAAGCAGTAGTGTAGCTCCAAGTGAAATTCCTTACATTGCTAAAAATGAAAAAGAAATTCAAGACTATGTTGCTAAAAAAGGATTAAAAGGAACGAAAAGTGAATCAGGATTGTATTATGTAATCAATGATCCGGGTACTGGAAAACAGACGACTCCTACTTCTAATGTAACTGTAGCTTATAAAGGGTATTTCATGAATGGAGAGGTATTTGATCAAAGTGATGAGAATGGAATTTCTTTTGGTTTGAACCAAGTGGTGAAAGGATGGACAGAAGGAATTTCATATCTAAAAGAAGGTGGAAGTGCTATCCTTGTTATTCCGGCTGTATTAGGTTATGGTGGAAATGATAACGGTAAAATTCCAGGAGGTTCTGTATTGGTTTTTGAAGTAAAACTGATTTCGGTAAATTAGTTTCTTAAAATCAAAGACTATAAAATTTGAATGTCCCCAAATAGTATTCAACTATTTGGGGACATTTTTTATGTCAAATAATGGATTAAGTATAATTTACAATTGATAAATAACTGCTTCAAATGGTCTCAAAGAGTTATTATTAGTTGAGTCGCTATAATTGGAAATTAAAATTGTAGCATTTTTAATATTCAAAGGTATTTTTACTTTCGTGTTTTTTTCTGAAAAGTTGAGTAATACCAAAACTTTTTTGCCATTTAATTCC
>JALRGZ010000337.1 GCA_023253295.1 Flavobacterium sp. | reverse complement strand
CAGGTGGAACTGGCGCATCTCAACTATCAGAAGGGCCGGCTGGTCAGAAGCTGGACCCATCTCGAACGCCAGCGCGGCGGCGTCGGCTTCATGGGCGGCCCCGGCGAGACCCAGATCGAGGCCGACCGGCGGCAGATCCAGGAGCGCATCGGCCGGCTCGAAAAGGACCTGCAGCAGGTCCGGCGGACCCGCCAGCTTCACCGCAAGGCGCGCAAGAAGGCGCCACCGGATAAAATCCTAAAGCTGCAAAAACATACCAAGCCGACATTTGTCCCGCGTCGTCATTTCCACTCAAGCCACCTACTGCATTACTGTACTCGGTTTGCATAATTGAAGTCACTAACTCCTGAGTTTTCCATGGCTGTCCTGAATAATTATACAAAAATGGAATTTGGTGTCCTGGCTCATTCCCATGCCAATACTGTTTAGCAGCATGGAAACGATCCAGATTGTCATTAAACCCATTTTCCCCTCCCATTAATTTCATTAATCCTTTAATATCCTGAGGCACATACCAAGTGTATTGATACGGTGTACCTTCGGTGATATAAGGTTTTCTGATAAATTTGTCAAAATTTTTTGTAAAAGTTCCGTCAGCAAAACGACCTCTAACACAAGAATCGGCTACGCTGTAAACATTTACATAGTTCAAAGCTCTTTTTTTCAAAATTCCTGCATTCAAAGCATCTCCACGTTTGGCTGCTATTTGCGAAAGCGCAAAATCATCGAATGCATATTCTAAAGTTCTGGAAACCTGTTCGCCCTTATGAAAGGATTCTTTCACCTCGTCTTCTAATGGGACATATCCATATTTTAAATAAGATTCCAGTGCACGACGCCCTTTTCCGTTCACATAATCGGTATGATTATCCGGTGATTGAAAAGCATTTTTCAATAAAAAGGCGTATTCTTTATCTGAAATATCAATATTGTTTTTTACATAAGCATCAGCAATAGCTGCAATAGCATGATCTCCAATCATAGCAGAGGTGTAACTATTCCAACACGGAAAAATTGGCATCCATCCACCCTGTTCCGCCATTGAAAACAGGCTGTGCATCATTTGTCCGTTAACTTTTGGCGTCAGCAAATTAAACAAAGGCAATGATGATCTGTAAATATCCCACATCGAAAAATCGGTGAAATAATCCTGATTACCGCTGTTCATTAATTGCTTTGCTCCATCAAAACTCACATACGTTCCGTCGAAGTCATTAAAAGTTCTTGGTTGTAAATAACTATGGTACATTGCGGTATAGAACTTTACTTTTTCGTCTTTATTGGTACCTTCTACTTCCACTTTTGAAAGTAATTTTTCCCAAGTATTTTTCAGATCTTCTTTTGCCTGAGCAAAATCTAAACCGGTAGTTTCTGCTTCTAAATTTTTTCTGGCCTGCTCGATACTCGTAAATGAAGTTCCAATTTTAGCCTCTATGGTTTCTCCTTTTGCAACCATAAAAGAAATATAAGCACCAATATTTTCCAGGTTCTTTAACTGTGTTTTTCCATCCAATATTTTTTCGTTTTGAAAAACACCAAACTGATTCGATTTTTTGCTGAGCTGCACTACGAAATAGCCACTAAAGCCTGCTTTTTCGCCCCAACCCTGATAAATTTTATGAACAGGATTATAGCCAACAATTTCATTTTTATCAGCATTGATTTGGATAAATCCTTCTGCTTCGTCGCTATTTGGATTAATAATGATATGTGCTTCACCCGAATTTTCAAATGTAAATTGGAACAAACCGCAACGTTTTGTAGCAGTCATGTTTACCTCAATATGATAATCGGCCAGATTAACATTATAATTATAAGGAGTTGTTTTTTCACTATCATGAGAAAAATGGGAAGCCCTTTCGTCTGCCTGGCATTTTAATTTACCGCTTATTGGCATAATGGTCATACTCCCATAATCCTGAACGCAAGAACCGCTTAACCAGTGACTTCCTCTAAAACCGGAAATGGTTTTATCAGTATAATAGTAAGGCGCAATACATTTGGTTTCTGTTACCTTAGTTTGCGGAGTCCAGTTAGTCATTCCAAACGGAACCGTTACATAAGGAACTACCTGTGCATTATTCTCTTTTTCATCTTCTCCATGCTGTAAAGCACTGATAGTAGTTGAAGGCGCTGTTCCTATTAAAGGATTCACCAAGTCAACGTACTTCGTTCCTGTTGATTTTATAGAACAAGAAAAAAGAAATACTAAAGTAAATGGGATTGAGCTATATTTTAATAAACGGGATAAATTCATATTTATCTGTTTGTGTTATTGATGCTGTTGAAAAAATGTTTTCGTAGAATTATAAACTATGAATACCTATTTGATTCAGAAAACGGCCTTTTTTAAAGGTTACTTTTTAAACAGTTGGATTTCTTTTGCATCAAAAAAAATGCAACTATTGAAATAGCTTTTCTATATAAAAGCCTGTATTTTTTAAAACAAAAAGGAGTTGTAGTAAGTAGTAAGAAAAGAAAACTCATTTTTTAAGAAGAAAAGAGAAGAAGACAAGCTTCTTCTCCTTTCTGGGGTAACTAAATCACCAACCAACTTAACAATAAACAATCTATAAATTCTTAATTATTATTAGTGTATGCCGGATTTTGAACTAATGCTGGATTTAACACTAAAGCTCCTGTTGGAATAGGGAACACTCTGTGTTTAACCTTATCATCTGTTTTGAATCCCCATTCATCTTCAAATTTCCCAAAACGAATCATATCATTTCTGTGCCAAGCTTCATGAGCAAATTCACGGCATCTTTCTTCATAAAGCGTTTGTAAAGTAACACTAGACCAAGGAGTAGATGTAGTACGATTATTTCTAATTGTATTGACTAAAGAAAGTGGCGTATCTCCTAATGTAGCAGAACCACCTCGTAAAATGGCTTCTGCTTTCATTAAAAGAACATCTGAATATCTTAAAAATGGGACATCATTATTTTGATTTCTATTTGTTGATCCAGCATCAGGATAGAACTTAATGTTTCTGTATCCCATATTCCAAGCTATTTCGTCATTACCAAGATCAAATGAACCTTCAAGATTTGAAGGCAAACCTCTATATGTAATTTCTTTAGATAATTCTACTTGGTAAGTATAGGTATCCCCCCCATCAGCGCCAGTATAGTATTGATCATACCCTTTTTTAGTTGTAGTAACCATTACAGGTGTAACACCATCTGCTAAATATTGCTTACCCGTTAACCATTGTTTGTTACGTATATCATTGGCATCATTTTCAAAATATGCATAAAACTCAGGTAAGGTACTTCTAGGCGCTGAAGGTGTAAATGAAAGTCCAAATTTAGCACGTAAAGAACGTGGCACATCATAACGCGCATGGTACATATTACCATTGAAACCAACTGAAGAAGCTGTAGGATCATAAGGTACCGCAAAGATAAATTCTTTCATTTGTGGTCCATTAGTTGGATAAAACATTTGAAGATAAGTACTTCTTGCCTCAATATTATATAAACCAGAATTAATTACCTGATCACAGGCAGCAATACAATCATTATAACGTGCTGTTCCTGTATATACCTCAGCATTCAAATACATTTTTGCTAATAAGGCATTAGCTGTTTGCTTGTTTGGTCTACCGTAGGTTGTAACACCTGAAGCAGCACTTAAATTAGGAATAGCATCCTGAAGTTCTTTTTCAATAAATTCAAAAACTTCTTTTCTGGTTGATTTTGGACGAGAAGTAAAGTCCCCATAATCGGTATATATTGGCACATCACCATAACTGTCCATCATCATAAAATAAGCAATAGCACGCATGGTTTTTATCTCTGAAATCATCGTGTTTTTTTCAGCGCCTTCAGGCATTGCTGTATTTAATATTGAAATGGTTTGATTACTAATACCTATTACTTTAGAGGTCCAATCCCAAAGACTACCTACAATACCATTATCGGCAGTCCAATCATGAAAATGCATGGCTATATAATTTCTACCATCAAACCAGTTTCCTCCTCGTGCTGGCATAACAGCTTCATCTGTTGATAAGGATTGAGTCCACCACCATCCAAATGCAAATTCTCCGCGAAAAGCAGCATAAACAGGACCTGCCGTTTGTGTGTATTGAGTAGAGTTTTGAGGAAACACATCTGGTGTCAACTGAGTCGTAATTGGCACATCGAGATTATCGCACGACCATAATAAACCAATACTTAATATCGGTAAACTAAAATATTTAAATATCTTTTTCATAGTATTTTTTTAATTACAATTAATTCTTAGAAGCTAGCTTTCAAACCAAATAAAACAGTACGTGTTTTTGGATAAAAGTTATTTGAATCTACACCTGGAGCTGTTCCTCCTTGTTCTACCTCTGGATCTACTCCACTATATTTAGTAATAACAAATAAATTATTTACAGTACTATAAACTCGTAAGCTTTTAATGTATTTATGAATTTGCGGGAAGTTATATCCTAAAGTTGCATTATCTAAACGTATGTAACTTCCATTTTCGATGAATCGGGTTGAATATTTAAAAGAATTTAAATCATTAGGTGATTCATTAGCAGCATCCACTAAAATATTAGTTGTCATTGCAGTTGCTGGTCTGAATAAATCTGCACGAGTAGCATTAAAAATTTTGTTACCAAATACTCCACGAACGAAAATATTTAAATCAAAGTTTTTGTATTTAAAATCATTAGACCAACCTAATAATAATTTTGGCTGCGCGCTTCCTGCATAGTGATAATCTGTTCCAATACCAGGATTAGTTGTTAAGCTTCCATCTTTAGCAACAAACTGAGAAATCCCATTTGCATCTTTTCCAGCATATTGTAAAGTAAAGAATTGTCCAAGTGGTTTTCCTTCTTTGAAAATTTGTAATGTACTTCCTGTTTGACCTCCTCCTTCTGGTTGAACACGACGGATAGAATCTCCTCCAATAAAGAATGGATTTGTCAATTTAGTGATCTCATTCTTATTATGAGATGCATTCATTCCTGTAGACCAAGTGAAATTTTTAGTTTGTACCGGAGTAGCATTTAAACTCAACTCGATACCTTTATTAGACATACTTCCTCCGTTAGCAACAATAGATCCAATTGGTACCAAAACTGGGTTAACACTATAACTAGTAATCATTCCTGTTGTTTTCTTTTCATAATAATCAACAGATCCAGATAATTTCCCTTTCAAAACAGTAAAATCAAGACCTGCGTTGAATGTAGCCGTTTTTTCCCATTGTAAATCAGGATTTGCTGCCTGATTAGGACCATAAGCTCCTATTTGTTGTCCATTATAATAATATGTTCCTAAACTTCCAGATATAAATTGAGCTGTATAAGCATTAAATCCTGATGAGTTACCTGTAACCCCATAACTAGCACGTAATTTTAAATCCTCAAATACATTTTGGTTAGCCATGAATCCTTCTTTATCAACTCTCCAAGCTCCACCAATAGAAGGGAAATAACCCCATCTGTTATTAGTCCCAAAAACTGATCCACCATCTCTTCTGATAGACCCCTGTAAAAGGTATTTATCATTAAAATTATAATTTAAACGACCAAAATAAGAAATCAAACGTGTTTTTTGGTACGCTGTACTACTTCCAAAATCTACTTTATATCCTGAAACTGAATTATAATTACTTAATGCTAAATTGTTATAACTTACATTATCAACAGGGAAATTAGTTGTAGTCGCCTGGAATCCATCTCCTAAAACATCTTCCTGCCATGAATACCCCGCTACAGCATTAATTTTATGATTACCAAATGTTCTATCCCAAGTCAAGAAACTTTCAATAATATTATTTGTATTTGTATACGTATTTCTAAGTGCAGAACCATTAACACCAAAATTAATTAAAGTATGTGATGCTGGTGGATCAGGATTATTATAAAAGTTAGCACTATTATATTGTTGATAATAACTATCATAAAACTCTCCATGTAAAGTAGTTTGTTTTTGATAAGCTAAATTCAAATTGTATTTCAACCCAAAAGGCAACTTAATTTCAGTTGTAAAACTTCCAACTAGGCTATTTGTTTTTGTATCATCATCTCCATGATTGATTAATGCAACAGGATTAAAATACCCTGTACTATTAAAATTTTCAAAAAATGTTCCATCTTCATTTCTTACAGGTGAAACCGGTAAGTGATTTACTGATTGTAAAAGCACTGTATTACGCTGTGCAACATTTTGAGAATTAGTATTTGAATTAGAAACATTCAATCCAAATTTCACATTATCATCAAATGCATACTGCTCAATAGCTAAATGCGCAATAACACGAGAAAAATCACTACTCAAAACAACCCCTTCTCTATTAAGTGTTGTTAAACTAGCCATATAATTACCATGTTCCCCTCCTCCACTTAATGATAAATTATGACTTGTAGAAAGTGCGCCTGATCTCAAAATAGCTTTTTGCCAGTTTGTGTTTGCTCCTTTATCATTCTCTGGCGTAAACGCCAAATTGTTTTTATCAACAAATGCTCTTAATTGAGTAGCATTCATCATATCCAATTGATTCGAAACATTTTCAAATCCTACATAAGTACTATAACTGATTTGTGCTTTTTCCTTACTACCTTTTTTAGTGGTTACCATGATAACTCCATTTGCAGCACGGTTACCGTAGATTGCAGTTGCAGCAGCATCTTTAAGTACATCTATTGTAGCAATATCATCTGGAGAAACCAAAGCAATATCAACACCTGGAACTCCATCCACTACATAAAATGGCCCTTGCGAGCTATTCAATGTAGAGGCTCCACGCAAAACAACTGAAGCTTTACGGTTAGGGTCACCACTGGCTGAGATGTTCAAACCAGAAGACTTACCTTGTAATAACTGACCAACATCGCTAATAGCTCCACGGTTTAGCGCTTCTGCTTTTACTGATGTTACAGCACTGGTTAAGTTTTTACGTGAACTTTTACCATACCCTACTACAACAACTTGTTCCAAATTATTAGCTCCTGAAACTAATTTAATTGTCATATTGGATTTAGAGCCACTTAATTTTATACTTTGATCAGTATAACCCACAAAAGAAACTACTAAAACAGCGTTTGGTTTAGAAACATCAATTCTGAATTTCCCATCAAAATCTGTCATAACTCCATTTTTCGTTCCGCTTTCAATGACATTAGCCCCAGGCAAAGGCATATTTTGATCATCAACTACCTTACCCGAAACTTGCGTCTTTTGCGCCCACGAATTAATTGAAAACGCTATTAAAAAAAACAGCGCCAATAATTTGAATTTGGTTTTTTTCATTTTTAATTAGTATTAGTTAATAATTTTATGGTGAAATTAACAGTTAAGAACCTGTACGGAATGGACAAATTCGTCAAAAACATATAAAATCCAATCAAACAGCATTAAAAAAAGCGTCTTAAAAATACATTTTACACTTTTTAAAGCTGTTTTTTTTTAATTATCACTAACAAAACCCTTAATTCACGCATGTTTAGTAATTATCTAAACATTTATTCCTTTAATAAACCTTTAACTTAATTTTCTCAAACTTTTTTAACATTACAAATCTTCAACAAGAACACAATTAGTGACAAAATAATCCCTGCAAAAAAAAATCACACCTATAATATAGCATCAAAAGCCTATCCCCACCTGCTTTTCTATGAAAAAGGACTCCACTAAAAAAAACTTTTCTTTTTTACACTCACTCATACTTTCAAAATAGATATTTGGCAATTTATTAGCTTAAAAAATATTATTATGAAAAAATTATCCATGTTTTTGAAACATATATCCATTCCAAAAAAGCAATATCTACGTAATTTTGAATAATACAAAAAAAGCCTATAACGCTTCTATTTCCACACTAACTATTATTTATCAATCACTTTACAAAGAGAACCAGATGAAAAATGCAAATGCCACCGACAAATTCAATAACCCAATGCATCAAATTGACGATTGGGAAGAAAATTTAATTGAACGTTATCCTGATCCTTCTGAGAGTAAAAAAGAGAAAGAAGAATTTAGAAATTATGTCGATTCAGAAAGAGTTGAAACAGTAAAAGAATTTTACAGAATTAATCATACTTATCAAACCTATGATTTTGTATGTGAAAAAGAAAAAGAGTTTTTAAAATTTGACCGTAAAGAAATGTCTTTATGGGAAGCTGTAGATTTCCTAAATACTTTAGTAGACGACAGTGATCCAGATATTGATTTAGACCAATTTCAACATTTACTTCAAACTTCAGAAGCTATTCGTGCCGATGGTCATCCGGATTGGTTTGTGCTTACAGGTTTTTTACACGATATTGGAAAAGTTTTATGTCTGTTTGGAGAACCCCAATGGGCAGTCGTTGGAGACACATTTCCGGTAGGATGTAAATTCTCCGATAAAATTGTTTATCCAGAATTTTTTGAGGCAAATCCTGATAGTACTAACGAAAAATACAATACAAAATACGGAGTATATTCTCCGAACTGCGGTTTAGATAACGTGAAAATGAGCTGGGGACATGATGAGTATTTATACCAAATCATGAAAGATTATTTACCGGAACCTGCTTTATACATGATTCGTTACCACTCTTTCTACTCACAACACAGAGAGAATGCATATACACATTTAATGACTGAAAAAGACATTGAAATGTTTGAATGGGTTAAAAAATTCAATCCTTATGATTTATACACTAAAGCCCCTGTAAAACCGGACTCTAAAGCTTTAAGACCTTATTACGAAGAATTAGTAGCTAAGTACTTACCAGCTAAATTAAAATTCTAAAAAACTTTTCCGCAACCTAATATCCTTTTGAAATGTTATATACCTATTTAGGCTTTTTTGGATTCACCCTCCTAGTCATATTTTACACCAGTTACAAACTCCGAAAAGATAATCTTGACACTTCAAATGGCTATTTTTTAGCTGGAAAAAGTCTTACCGCACCAATCATTGCCGGTTCAATGATTCTTACCAATATTTCTACTGAACATTTAATAGGAATGAATGGTAGCTCTTATAAAAATGGAATTATCGTTATCGCCTGGGAAGTTACCTCGGCGATAGCTTTAGTTATAGCAGCGATTTTCATTATTCCGCGATTTTTAAAAATGAAACTCACTACTATTCCCGAGTTTCTCGAAAAACGTTTTGATTCACAAATTCGTTCTATAGTAGCTTTTTTGTTAATGAGCTCATTTGTAGTAACCTTACTTCCTATTGTTCTCTATTCAGGAGCTATTAACATTGAAAGCATCTTCGACTTCTCAACTATGTTTTCCATCACAAAAGAAGAATCTTTAGTTTATACAGTACTCGTAATTGGAATAATTGGTTCATTATATGCCATTTTTGGTGGATTAAAAGCTGTTGCTTTCTCAGATACCCTTAACGGAATTGGATTGATGCTAGGAGGATTATTAGTACCAGCTATTGCCTTATATCAGATTGGGAAAGGAAATGTATTCGATGGTGTAAGTGCAGTTTATCATTTCGCTCCAAAAAAATTCGATATTATTGGAAGTGAAGATTCTGTACTGCCTTTTTCGACACTTTTTACCGGATTAATGATTAACCAAATCTATTTTTGGGGAATGAATCAAACCATTATCCAAAGAGCTTTTGGAGCCAAAAATTTAGTTGAAGCGCAAAAAGGATTAATCTACACTGGTGTTTTTAAACTATTAATGCCTTTAATTATTGTACTTCCGGGCTTAATTGGTTTCTATTACTTTCAAGAACAACATTATGACAAACCTGACTTGATTTACCCGCTTCTGGTTAAAAAAGTTCTACCAACCTATCTCTACGGATTTTTTGCTGCTGTAATATTAGGAGCTGTTTTAAGTACTTTCAACAGTGTTTTAAACTCCGCCAGCACCATCTTTTGCATGGACATTTATAAAAAGACATTCAACAAAAACGTTTCTGATAAAAAGCTGGTTTATTATGGAAAAATTTCCTCTGTAGTCTTAGCTGTTTTATCCATATCTGTAGCGCCATTAGTGGCTCATGCTCCTTCTGGTTTATATTTCCTCTTACAAGAATTAAACGGAATCTTTTTCATCCCAATTTCATCCATATTAGTAGCAGGATTATTCTTTAAACAAATTAATGCAGCGGGCGCTAAAGCAGGATTATTTTTTGGTTTTGTTTTTTACATCTTAACATCATTTGTACTTCATCTAAATATTCATTTTGTACATTTATGGGGAATTGAATTTGTTTTGAACTTCATCATTATGTTTATTGTTTCAAAATATGTATCTGCAAAAACAAATACTGAATACGAAGAAGAACTAGCCATTAATCCTGAGAAACCCTGGCCAGGAATGAATATCGCAGGAAGCATATTAGTCTTCTTAACGGTCTTAATTTACATCATATTATCTTAAATTATAAAAAAACAATGATAAAAAGCAGTATCGATAAAGCAACTGGATTTGAAAAAAGATTCGAAAACATCAATACAGTAGTTTTTGAAAATTCAAAAACAGCTTCTATAGCTGTTGCACAAGAAATTGCATCCTTAATTAGATTAAAACAAGAACAAAATGAGTCTTGTGTACTTGGACTTGCAACTGGTTCTTCTCCTAAAGGTTTGTATGCAGAACTTGTAAGAATGCACAAAGAAGAAGGACTTAGCTTTAAAAATGTTATCACTTTCAATTTGGACGAATACTACCCAATGGAACCTGATTCCATCAACAGTTACGTCAGATTTATGAAGGAATTACTCTTAGACCAGGTAGATATTTTACCCGAAAATTATCATATTCCTGATGGCACTTTATCAAAGCAACAAATTCAGGAATATTGTGCTCAATATGAAGAAAAAATCGAATCTTTAGGAGGGATTGATTTACAAATTTTGGGAATTGGTGGAAATGGTCATATTGGTTTTAACGAATCAGGATCTTTACAAAATTCAAAAACCAGATTAGTTGCATTAGACCATATTACAAGAGTAGCAGCCAGCAAAGATTTTTCAGGATTAAGCAATACTCCAAGAACCGCTATTACTCTAGGAGTAAAAAAGATAATGGAAGCCAAACAAGTCATCTTAATGGCTTGGGGGGAAGGAAAATCAAATATTGTAAAAGCTTCAGTGGAAGGAACGGTAACGAATCTTGTTCCTGCCTCTTTTTTGCAAGAACACGATAATGCAGTTTTTATTTTAGACCAAGAAGCTGCTTCTAAATTAACCCGTATCCACAAACCCTGGCTGGTTGAAAAAATTGTCTGGACCGATAAATTAACCCGAAAAGCAGTTTTAGGCATGGCTCTTGAATTAAAAAAACCCATCCTAAGACTAACTGACGCTGATTATATCGAAAATGGTATGAGTGATTTATTAGCCGATTTAGGACCTGCTTATAACATCAATATTAGCATTTTCAACAAATTACAACACACCATAACAGGTTGGCCAGGAGGAAAACCAAATGCTGACGATAGCAACCGCCCTGAACGCGCTGAACCTGCTAGAAAAAGAGTACTTATTTTCAGTCCGCATCCTGATGACGACATCATTAGTATGGGAGGAACATTTATGCGTCTTCAAGAACAAGGACATGAAGTACATGTGGCCTATCAAACTTCTGGAAATATTGCTGTTGCTGATAGCGAAGCGGAACGATTTGCTCGTTTTGTTTGCGATTACAACGAAAAATTCGAAATCAATAGCCCTGAAGCCGATACGATTTACCAAAAAGCCCATGATTTCTTAACTCATAAAAAAACTAGTCAGATTGATATTCCTGAAGTAAGACATTTAAAAGGTCTTATTCGAAAAGGAGAAGCACGTGCCACAGCCCATTTTGTAGGACTTTCAGACGAACAAATTCATTTTATGAACCTTCCTTTTTATGAAACTGGAACTATTGAAAAAAAACCAATTGGTGAGGTTGATATCCAATTAACCATGGATTTAATAGAAAAAATTAAACCGCATCAGATTTACGCAGCTGGTGATTTAGCTGATCCACACGGAACTCACAAAGTATGTTTAGATGCCATTTTTGAAGCGGTAAAAAATCTTAAAAACAAAGAATTCATGAAGGATTGTTGGTTATGGCTTTATCGCGGAGCATGGCAAGAATGGGGCATTGACGAAATAGAAATGGCTGTTCCAATGAGTCCTGATCAGGTTTTAGCTAAAAGACATGGGATTTTCAAACATCAATCTCAAAAAGACGGAGTTGTTTTCCAAGGTACTGACACAAGAGAATTCTGGCAAAGAGCAGAAGACAGAAACAAAGAAACTGCAGAATTATATGATCAATTAGGACTATCAAATTACGCTGCAATGGAAGCCTTTGTAAGGTGGAAATTCTAATAAAAATCATATTACTTTTTAATAAAGCTGTGCGAACTCTATTGAGTTCCACAGCTTTTAAAATAAATACCAAACCCTAAGATAAAAATGAATCTATTTGACATCAAAAATAAAGTTGCCGTAATTACAGGTGGAACAGGAATTTTAGGAAGCTCCATCGCTGAACATTTAGCGTTTCAAGGAGCAAAAATCGTGATTATTGGAAGACAACAGGAAACAATAAATACAACTATCGACAGCTTAAAAAGCAAAGGTTATGAAGCATTAGGAATTATGGCAAACATTCTTGATAAAACATCTTTAATGGAAACCAGGGAAAAAATTATAAGCCAATACAAAAAAATTGATATTCTTTTAAATGCTGCCGGAGGCAATATGCCTGGAGCAACAATAAATGTAGACCAAACTATTTTTGATTTATCAATGGATGCTTTTCAAACAGTCACTGATTTGAATTTAAATGGTACAGTAATACCATCATTAGTTTTTGGTGAACAAATGGCTCAACAAAAAGAAGGTGTAATTATTAATTTCTCCTCAATGACTGTAGAAAGAGCTGTAACTCGAGTTGTAGGCTATTCTGCATCAAAAGCAGCTATGGAAAATTTCACACGATGGATGGCGGTTGAAATGGCTACAAAATTCAGTAACAACATTCGTGTAAACGCAATTGCTCCCGGATTTTTTATTGGAAATCAAAACCGAAAATTATTAACTAATGAAGATGGTTCTTATACCGATAGAGGGAACAGCATTATAAACAACACTCCTATGAAAAGATTTGGTGAGGCCGATGAATTAAATGGAGCAATTCAATTTTTATGCAGTGAGGCTTCACGATTCGTAACAGGGATTGTACTTCCTATTGATGGTGGATTTAGTTCTTTTAGCGGCGTTTAAAAAACACCAAAAAAACCTGTGAATATATTGATCATCATCCAACACCTACTTGTTTAAGAAACCATGCATTTATTCAAGAAGTAGCTGCAGGTGGTGGACCAATTCATATGGTTACTAAAGAA
>JALRGZ010000333.1 GCA_023253295.1 Flavobacterium sp. | reverse complement strand
ACCAGCCCATGGAACTAATGTTGCTGCTTCCCCTAAATCAGCCAATAGTTGTTTATATACTACATCGCGACTTGATTTGGCTAAATACAAATTCTCTGAAGTTATTGGTTCAAAACGCGCTACTACATCTCCAAATGCTTTTAGTAAATCGGCATAGTAAATAGCACGTAATGTTAATGCTTCACCTAAAAGATAGCCTGTCTCTGTACCTGGCTCCGGATTTCCATACAAACGCAATCCTCTGATACATAAATTAGCTCTTTCAATTCCCGAATACATAATTCCCCAAGTACTTAAAGCATTTAAATTAGATCCCGGATCTATATTCATTACTGTATTAGTAGGTGTAGCTCCATAGTTACTTAATAAAGCTGCATCGTTCCCATCACCTAAATTAAGATTCCATTCTACATCGGTATTCAAACCATAATAAGGTAAAAAACGTCCTCTATATGAATTAGTTTGGCCAAACTGATCTTTAATTCCATCTACAGCTCCTCTAGCCAAAGTAGGATCAGAAAAAATTACTGATTCATCCAAGGTAGATGAAGAAGAAGTATCTAAGAAGTCCGAACTTAATTCCTGACAGGAACTAAAAAGTCCTGCCACTATTAATCCTGTTATTATTATATATTTTTTCATTTGAGATGCTGTTTAATTAAAAGTTAAGGTTTAAACCTAAAGTCAATTGTCTGCTACGAGGGAATGCGGAATAATCTACCCCAGGCGTTAATGGCGTTTTTCTTCTTGTTGAAACTTCAGGATCTGGCCCTGAATAATTAGTTATCACAAAAATATTAGTTCCGGTAGCATAAAATCTCAATTTGGTAATTCCTGTTTTAGCTAATAATTTTTCAGGAATGGTATAACCAAGAGTAAGATTGTTTAACCTTAAAAAAGAACCATCTTCTACTGCCCAGTCACTAAAAACAAAGTTCTTTGAATAAGGTGACCACATAGTTGTATTTGTATTCAAAGCTTCTAAAGCAGCAGGATCAGTTACTAAAGTTCCTGTAGCAGGATCTAAATTGGTCCATCTTTTCCCATCTGCCATTAGGGTTGTTAAATTTCTATACTGTCCATTATCATTAGAAGTATTAAACTCAACTTTATTAGCATTATAAATATCGTTACCTACACTCCAGTTAAAAGCAGCAGAAAAATCAAATCCATAAGCATTAGCATTGATAGTCATACCTCCTGTGTGTTTAGGCATCGCATTTCCAATAACCTTTTTATCAGATGCGGTTATTTTATTATCAATGGAACCATCGATGTTTTTTAATTTCATCATACCTGGTCGCACAGTTCCTACAATCGCAGTAGCATCAGCAACCCCTTCTCTTAAAGTGTATTTGCCGGTTGAAGCATCATAATTAAAATCTGAAATCTCATATCTACCATCACTAACATAACCATTCATCAAGCCTAAAGATTGCCCGATATATACTACATAATCATCCGCAATTTGAGTGGATGCCCAACCTGTATTAGCAATATAATAAGGTAATGTACCCAAAGAAGTGATTTTATTTTTATTGACACCTACATTAAACGAGAAACTCAAACCATAATCTTTTTTATCCAATGCCACTAAATTTAAAGACGCCTCAATTCCTCTGTTTTGAGTAGATCCAAAATTTCTAAATTGTGAACCGTATCCAGATCCCGGAACTGGGAATTCCAATAATAAATCTTTTGTTTTATTGTTATACACCTCTAATGCACCTGTGATTTTACCTCTGAATAAATCAAAGTCAAGACCAATGTTTTGTGTTATTGTAGTTTCCCATTTCAAATCTGGATTTGACATTGTGTTAGGTGCAGCCCAATAATTATTCACACCATTAACATACGTAGTCGCTTTGGATTCAAAAGTTTGAACTGTTTGTCCGGATGGTATATTATTATTACCTGCTTGTCCATAACTAAGCCTTAATTTCAAAGCGTTAATCCATGAAACATCTTTCAGAAAACTCTCCTCATTAATTTTCCAGGCTACAGCAGCTGAAGGGAAATAACCCCAACGGTTTTTTCCTAAAAACTTACTAGAGCCATCCATACGGTAAGTAGCCGTAAATAAATAACGATTAAGAATATCATAATTTACGCGCCCAAAAAAAGACAACAACTTATCATCTGGGCTATAATAATTTTCAACTACTAAAGGAGTACCTTGAGAAGTAAGATTTTTGGTGTCTTCAAAATCAAAAGTTTTTGGAAAACCCTGAATTTCGCTTGATACCTCATTAGAACGAGACACAATCATTTCTTCTCCCAAAAGAAGTTTTAATGCATGATTATCTCCTAATAGGTCTTTAAAATCATAATTAAATGTATTAGCATTTCTAAAGCGTACTCTTTTCTCATCACTAATAACTAAAGATGCTAATCCTTGGTTTTCAGCAGCAGGTCTATTATTAGCATAATAAGTAGAACGTCCATAAAAACGATAATCTAAATTATTATAATTATCCAATCCTATATCTGACTTAAACTGAAGGTTTTTAATCATTTTCCATGAAAAACTACCTAACATATTGAAATTCTTTCTCAATTGTAAACGTTGGTTATCATCAACTGCTACAAAAGGATTTACAAGGTAACTAGACAAAGCTTCATCTGTATTATCAGTAGTTAATCCAGGCAAAGGAATTGGAGAATATCCCACACTGTGACGTAAACGAGCATCTGCTGCTGACACTTCATTTTGTTCATTTGTTCCTCCTCCATTAATCTCTGTATCTGAATAACGGAAGGTATAAGACAAATCAACTTTATCACTAGGTTTAGCTTTTAATGCCAATGAGATATTATTTCTTTTAAAATTAGAACCAACCATAATTGTTTTCTCATCATAGTGAGCATAATTAAAGTTAAAATTAATTTTATCTGAACCTCCACGAATTCCTAAATCACGACTTTGCACTTCACCCATACGTCCGTAAATTTGTTTTTGCCAGTTATTACCTTTCAAACCTAAATACTGATCGTAATCTTGCCATGAACCAAAATATTTTTCATACGAACTAACATCGCTTTTTGCTAGCAATGCATATTCATATTGCCATTTTACATAATCTTCAGGATTCAAAACATCGATAGTCTTAGCTATTTTTTTCAGTCCAAAAAAAGTATTAAAACTAGCTGAAATTTTGCCGTCCTTTCCTGACTTTGTCGTTACAATAATAACTCCGTTAGCACCTCTGGAACCATAAATTGCAGTAGAAGACGCATCTTTTAAAACCGTAATATTTTCAATATCTGAAGGAGATATATCATTGATACTATTTACCGGAAACCCATCAACGATGATTAATGGCGAAGCATCTTGTGTTAAAGATCCACCACCTCTAACTCTTATTTTAATATCAGCATCTGGAGATCCTTCTGAAGAAGATACCTGAACACCGGCTAAACGTCCTGTTAAAGTTTCAGCTACATTTGAAATAGGTTGTTTTCTTAAATCTTCACCTGAAATTGAAACCACTGAACCGGTTAAATCTTTCTTTTTAGCTGTTCCATAACCAATTACAATTACTTCATTTAATTTGGCACTCTCATCTTTTAAAACAACATTCATTGTTTTATTTTGACCAACAATTTTAGTTATTGTTTCATATCCAATAAAAGAGAATACCAATGCACTATTAGCATTACTTACCCGAATAGAAAACTTACCGTCAAAGTCCGTTTGAATTCCGTTTTTAGTTCCTTTTTCTATGATATTCACACCTGGAATAGGCATATTATTAGAATCTGTAACCACACCTGTTATCTGAATGCCTTGCTGGATGTTTTTCTTAGCATCAAAAACCTCCTCTTTATCCAGATTTGCCTTTTCTTTTTTTAGTATAATCTGGCGATCATTGACATAATACATTACATTAGTTCCTTTGAACAAAATGCTTAAAACGTCATCTATTTTTTGTTTTTCTACACTCAAATTCACTTTTCTACTCAAGTCAATCTGATTACTCTCAAAAAGAAATCTGTATTCTGAAACAGACTCAATTTTATTAAAAACTTGTTCTACGGTTGCTTGCTTAAAATCCAAAGTGAGTTTTGTATTTTGAGAATAACTACTAGCTTGAATTTTAACCAAAGACAGTATCAGTAATATTGTGGTTAGTTTCATTTTTAGGCTTATTTTAGGCAGGTACGGATAGAGCCATCTCCCGTTAAATATTTTTTTCATACTTTTGGTTGGTTTTTAAATGATTAATTCGATACGTCGTTTAAAACACATTACTAAATCGGGAAATACTGGTACTATTTTCCGATTTTTTTTATGTATCTCTTCCTTTTTAAAAAATTATATGTCTACCTCATAAATTCAATTATTTTTTAGTTAGTTTATGATTGTTATTTGTTTTCCTTCTTTTTTATAAGTAAAACTTTGAATTTTACTCAAGGCCATTAAAACCTCATCGATATTTTCGACATTTCTGTTAAAGCTACCATTGAATTTTTTATCCAGAAGTTCTTTTTTATTATTCACAATTGTTACATTATAAGAACGTTCTAATTTTATGATCAGGTCTTTGAAAGCAGTTTTTCTGAAAACTAATTCTCCGGTCATCCATTCTGTATAAAATCGAGTATCTACTTTCTCAACAGCGATGTCTTTTCCAACATTATTCCATGTCCCTTTTTCTCCAGGAACTAAAAGTGTTCTCTGATTTGGATTAGTTTCACTTGATAGACTAACAGATCCTTCTACCAACACGGTATTAATATCAAGATCTTCTTTATAAGAACTCACATTGAATTTGGTTCCTAGAACTTTCACATCCACACCTCTTGTTTTAACAATGAAAGGATGAGTTTTGTCCTTAGTAACTTCGAAAAATGCTTCTCCATCTAAAACTACTTCTCTATTATGTCCTTTAATAAACTGAACTGGATATTTTAACGAAGAACCTGCATTCATACTTACTTTTGTACCATCTGATAAAGTCACTGCAAATGTTTGTCCGTATGGAATTTTAATTTCGTTATATACCAATTTCGTTATTGCTTTATCAGAACTATAAGTAATTTGGTTTTCTTTTTGAGAAACAACCACTCCCTCATCTTTTTTAATTATTTGCTTTTCTCCATTTGGATTTAAAATTTGAACATCCCCATTTTCTAATACCAGCTGAATCGCATCATCTGGAATTATAATTTTAGATTCTTTTGTAGTTTTATTTTGAAAAACAAAAAACAACCCTAACATTGCAACAAAAACTGATGCATATTGAAACACTGTTTTCCAATGAATTACTATAGGTTTCTTCTTGATTTTGATTCGTTCTTTGAACTCTTCCCAATTTTGTTCTTCATCCATCGATTCGACAAATGATATAGCTTCGTTAAGTAAATGATTTTCCTCTAACTCTCTGATTAACTCTTGCTCCTCAGGAGACAAAAGTTTAATTTTAGAAGCATCAATACTTCCATTACTTACAATTTCTTTTAGGCTATTAACCAAATTAGAGTTCGATTTCATATTTATATTTGTATGTTAAATTAATGTTATAAAAAACTGCTTTTAGGGTGACAACATTATTAAAAATTTTTATTTTTTTTACACATATCAAAAAAAAGCAGCCTTTTTATTTTATATTTAGTGATTATCAAGACTTTACCAAGAGCACAAAATTTATTGATTTTGACAAAAAAATTTAAGACAAAAAAAGCCTGAATAAATTCAGGCTTTTCCAATCCATAATCTAACTATCTACTTCATTAATTAACAGTAAAACTCACTACTTGCGAAAAAGAGCTACTATTAGCATCCGAGGATTTTACACGCCAATAATACACCCCACTAGCAACACTAACACTTGCCTGAGTTGTTGAAATATTTGTCAATTCGGTCAAAGGAGTTTGCTTGCCATCCACTTTATCAATATATACGGTATACTTCAAATTATCTCCATCAGTATCTGAACCAGACCATTTTAAAAGTATCTTTCCATCAACAGCAGTGACTACTTTGTCCTGAATAGGAGTTATTAAATCAGCTGGAAAAGGAGCATAATTAGCAACACTTACACCAGCAGAAGCATAAAATTTCCAAATTGGACTTTTATTACTAATTTCTTTAGTCACATTATCCCTAGAAGATACCGTCCAAGAAAAAGGTTCCTGTTTATCCAAAACAAGTTTGTAAGTTGTTTCCTTGATATCGTTTTGAATAAGAACTACTTTATTGGTATTTAGATTAGTAACCGTTAACACATAAGTTTCATTTTCACTTGTAGGCTCCCAATTTAAAGTTACTTCACATTTCGTGCTCGATGTAGAAACACCCTCACATGTAGAACTATCCAAAGGACTTGCTAAACTAAGTTCTCCCACAACAGGAGCTTTTTTTTCATTATCATCTTCACTGCAAGCAGTATTTAGAATCACTAATGAAAGCACAAAATATATTAATGATTTTCTCATTTCTTTACAATTTTAATCGTTTTGCTAATAGTTTTTCCCTCTAATTGTACCATATAAACACCATCCAAATAAGATGACAATTCAATTACAACATTTCGATTGCTTGCAACAGATTGTACCGCATCAGATAATTTATTTCCAACGATATCAAAAATTCCAACTTTAACTTCAGAATCATTCCCCGCTAAATACACTTGAACCGGCCCCGTTGTGGGATTTGGGAAATACTGAATATCTTCTGAAAGAAAAACAGTCTCATTATAAACACCTTGACATTCTAAATCAGTACTTACCGCAATGGTATTAATCCCTGATTGCAACTTAGCACTATACTCTGAAGCTGTCACCTGTTCATCTACGCCATTAACAGATACTTTATAAGTAGAAGCTCCTTTTAAAGCAAGCTTAATTGTATTTGAATTTTTCGATACAAACGAACTCACAACAATCTTCTCTGGCTCTACAACATTAATTTCAAAACATTGAGAATACCCAGGAATACTTGGTGTTGAGAAACACACATTATATGTACCCGCGGCTAAATTCTCTATTGTTTGTGAATACCCGGAAGTAGCATCCAAAGTCACATTAGCAGAATTAATTGTAACGGTATAATTAAGAGTTTGCTCTTTAGAAGCGACCATAATAGCCCCATTTTGCAAGCCATTACAAGTGGCACTACTTACTTTTACAGAAAAATTATCTTTAGGTAAACTAGTAATGGTTTCTAAAACCGGAATGGGATCCCAATCATCATTGCCTTTTGTAAAAGTAAAAGGTTTAATATCCGATCCGTCTGCTAAAACCGGAGTTGTTATCACTTTAGACCAGCTTACACGATTCCCTGAATTGTCAACCTCTGAATCTTCAATAGTACCAAATTCATATAAATTATTTGAAGTTCCACTCAATGAATTACTCCATCCTTCCGGTGAAATCAATGACATACCTTCTGAACCCGGATAATTTGAGGTTTCAATTGTAGCTTTATAAACTACCACTTCACTTGTATTAGCCGCCCAAGGACGACCAAAATATCCTGGTTTAGCTCTATAAGCAGAAGCTGTTTCTACTCCTGGCTCTGCCGAAGTAACCCTACATTCATATAATAAATAACCACGACCGCTACTTTGTTGAGGAGCCGTTAAATAGGAAGCATCTCCTGCCACATCACTTACATTCATTACAAAATCAGTTTTATAAAAAGTAGCAATCATACCCCCAAAAATGTAATCTACAGCCCCCATCATAGCTCCTTTGTATATCACAACTCTGGAACCAACACCCCCATAGAATGAATCCTGACGACCAACTACTCTACAATTTTTAAGAACGGTTTTATCCACTCCATTAGGAATTGCAATCGCGGCAGCTCTTTCTACAAAACTTCTGTTTTGAACTGCTGTATTTCCATAATCAGTAGGACGCAAACCTTTATTTCCTACAGTCCACATCACCACTTTATCCTGAGATTCTTTCTTAGAAATGTATTGATTAAATGAATTTTCGAAAATGATATTCTCGGCCTCAAAACCATTAGCAGCGATTACAGCAGTTGCATTCCAATAAGAACCATTCGTAGTACCACTCACATTTTCAAAAGTATAACTATTATTTGCTTTATTTACAGCCAAGACATCTGCATTCCATTTAGTATCATTACCCTGACTATAATAACTATAACCGTATCCGTAATAAGATGTAATTCGAACGGCATTGGCATCAATATCAACCCCTTTGTTTTTAAGCGCAATACTAGGCAAAGAAGATGCATTCTTAAAAGTAACATTAGGACTACTTACAACAATCATTTCTTCATAGTTACCGGGATCAATTACCACTGTAACTCTTTGATCTGAAGTACGCACCATTCTTGAAATCGCTTTTAAAGCTTCATTGATAGTCTGATAATCTTTATCAGTACCCACAGTAATTACTGGTACATATGATACAATATTATCTACTGTAATATCTGTAAAATAGGTTGTTGCATTTACATTTATAGTAACAAAACCTGCAGTAGTTCCGGTATACACATAATCTACTTTTTCTAAAAGCCCTGTACTACCGCTGTTAGTCACAACCGGAGTTCCTCCTTCAATAGCAAAATTAGCTGCATAATAATAAGTAACAGTCACTTTTTGATTTGGCGACACAGGCACTTTTATAGTTGATCCCGCCGCAGCATTTAGATGACCTTTGGCAATTTCATTTGCCACAGCTCCTGTAAAAAACATTCCTTTATAACTTGTTGACCCATTAGAAATTATTTTATCATCAAAAGACCAGTCAGTTACAGTTTTAAATAAAAGTTCTTTAGAAACTGCTGCATTAGAAACCACTAAATTAGACGTCAATCCTAACTCTACAGGATAATCATCAAGACCAATTTCGCTTATTGAGTAAGTTCCATTACGCAAGTTAATTGTAGAAATATCTGTAAACGTATAATTTATCCCTGACTCATTAATATTCGTAAATTTAACTCCCAACTTTGATAATTGTGTTGCATCGAGGGTAGGAGCTGTAATAGTAACACCATATTTAGGTTTCAATGTAAATGCAACATCAGCGGTAGCATTTGCATCAGCCGTAATAGTATTAGCCAAAATTTCATATTCATTTACTCCTACACCTGAAATAGTATACTGCACTCCTTCTTCTAGTTTTACCGTGTACTGAGCAGTGCTTTTATTAATTACCGGAATTGGCACATAACTTTTATTCAAAGCAGGATCTGAAGTATATTTTAAAGTAAGATTATTGATATCCGTTCCTAAACCCGTTACATTTCCCGTTATGGTATAAAGTGTCACTTTAGCAATAACTATATCATGCTTTTTAGTATCCTTAGTAACTTCAAAACTATCCCCGTTAGTTATCAAATAGCCATTAGCATTACCTACGCTTAAAGCATAAGTATATCCGGCTGGTAAAATTGCATTGTATTTTCCGTCTGCCACCGAAAAACTCCATTTTTTCCCCGCTTCGTTAGTAAAATCAATGGTATATCCGGATGGAATATCAGAAGCATTGGTTAAATCTACCAAACCTGACACAGCTACATAAGTCGCTGGTTTTCTATAAACTCTATAATAACTAGGTTTATTTACCTGATCATATATTTTATAAACTCCAGCCTTTTTTGCAACAAATTTATATTCAGTTGTTGTGGTAGTTGTATTCACTAAATCAGATTGCACTGCAGCATCAGAAAGATATACAAAATTCAACCTACCAGAGGCATCTGTATTAGCAACCACTGTTAACTCATCATCTTCCTGAAGATTAAAACTCAAATAACGCACTGCCTGAGCAGAACCGTTTACATAAATTCTTCCTGTATAACCCGCAGCTGCACCTGAACCAACGTTGCTATCGTATCTAGTCAGTGATGTGTTACTAGTTCTTAATCGGTCATTAGTACCTCCTACCCAACCTAAATCACCTGCTGTAAATGAAGCAGGCATTACATTGCTAGTACTAGCAGAACCAACAACATACGAACTAGGATACCAAGCATTAATTGCCGCAACATCTAAGTTATTATTGTATAAGGCAGCGTCTAATTGTTGAGCACCAAAATCCCAAACATCTATTTTTGGAACATAAGCATCATTAGGTATTATTTCCATTATTGGCAAATACAGGTCAGATCCCGGAGCAATCAATTCAAAATGCAATGTTTTTGGACCACCAACATAAGCAAACTCGAACGTATCCACTCGATCCGTAGTTACCTTAGTCGCTTTAATCCCTAAATCAGCAGTCACAGATGCTGTTCCCTGCATTTGTAAAGAAGAGTAAGCTGAACCTAAAAAACGAACTGTACAACTACCTCCTACGACAACATTAATCATGCCTCCCACTTTCATATTCAATCCATATGTTGAACCATGTAATCCATAAGTACCTGATAAAGAAACGACATCATCTGTACTTTTCCCTGCACTGATTATGGTTCCATCTCTAAAATCATATTTAGTTGCTGTAGGAATCACTTGCAAACTGGGCAAATACAAATCCGAACCTGGTGTTACAAGTTTAAAATGCAAAATTGTAGCTGCTCCCTTATACACAAATTCAAAAGTATCTACTCTATCAGTAGTCACTTTAGTTGGAATAGTTCCTAAATCTCCGGTTGTATCGGCAGAGCCATTCATTTGAAGCGATGAATATGCTGAACCTAAAAATTTAATCGTACAACTTCCCGCTACCACAATATCAATTTGCCCTCCAGCTTTCATATTAAGACCATAGGTTGCTCCGTGCAAACTATAAGTTCCTGACAATGAAACAACATTATCAGTACTTTTCCCAGCTGCAATAATAGCTCCATCTCTAAAATCGTAGGTAGTCGTAGCTGTCATTTGTCCAAATGTCGAAGACATACAAAAGACAAAAAAAACAAACAATAGGAGTATTTTTTTGTTCATAAAATATACTTTAAATTAATACTATTTTTTAATTTTTAAATAAAAAACAAATACTATTTGAATAATAAATTCAGAATAAAGCAACACATAAACAGCTCCTCTTTTATTGAATTAGTTTTCTAATATGTTATTGTTTTTTTAAATGATTTAATTCGATACGTCAATTAAAAGACCATACTAAACCGGTAAAACTGGTACGATTTTCCGATTTTTTTTATATCGGTCTTCTTAAAAAATACTTCCTCTCATACTTTATCGTTTTTAGTTAGTTATTGATTTATTATTGGTTCTTCCTTTTTTCAAAACATTTGTATTTCATACTGATGAAAAAAATATTCATCTCAAGCTTATCTAATTTTCAAATCAAACATTCTTGTTGTTAAATATTTGTTATAAAAA
>JALRGZ010000308.1 GCA_023253295.1 Flavobacterium sp. | reverse complement strand
AATTTTTCAGTATCAATTCCAATTCCATTATCTATTACCTGAACTTTAAAAACCGAAATATTCTCTTTTTTTTCAATCTGATCCACTTTAATCTGAATTAAACCATTTTTGGTAAACTTAATTGCATTAGAAACCAAATTGGTAATGATTTGTCCTATTCTCAAAGGATCACTAATGAGATAAGGCGTAAAATCATCATCAATAATTACTTCAATTTTATTCAAATTTTCAGTAGCTTTTATTTGTAATGATTGAGCAATATGTACCACTAATTCCTTAAAATCAAACGGATTTTTTTCTAATTCGACCTTACCTGCCTCTATTCGGTTAAAATCTAAAATATCATTAATAAGCATGTATAAATTTTGCGCCGAATATTTTAAAACTTCCAGATTTTCATGAAAACTTTTTAATGTATTTTCTTTTTCCATGATGTAAATCAACCCAATAATAGCATTTAATGGGGTTCGAATTTCATGGCTCATAATGGAAAGAAAATCGGACTTAGCTTCATTGGCTTTTTCAGCATTCATTTTGGCCGAAAACAATTCATTTTGAAATTCTCTTTTATGATCTATTTCATTGCGTAAAATTTGCAGCAAACTTTCAGAATCATCGCCGTTTTTTAACTTTATTCCATTATCATTCAATTGTTTAATAGCCTCAATTAATTTGTTCTGAATATTTCCTTTTTTTTCTAATTCAAATTTTAGCTTTTTATTAATTTCATTATATTCTAAATCATTCAAGCGTGAAGATTGCTCAAAAAGCTCTGCATCTTTTTCAAAATTTAAATAAGAGAGATTTACAGATTCTATAAACTTTTGCACGGACTCATTTTCGGCAATAAACTCATCCGAAAAATGTTTTTTTAGTTGTCTACTCAAAAGCCTATGCAATTTATCTTTCTCCATTACAATTCTTCATAAATAGTTGCAATTGTCATTGTTTGATTGTGTAACTCACAAGCAAGGTTTTTCAATTTTGGAGAAATTTCACCGTAAGAATAAAACCCACAAACTAATGTATCTTCTCCAAAAACTTCTCTTACCACCTCAAGTTCTTCTTCTATTCTGCTACCCAAAACAATTTTTCTTCCCACGCAACTCACTAACAAAGCCAATTGAGGCTTGGTCGCTTGCGTTGAAAACGTTTGAGAGGCGGCACTATAAGATGCATCAATTAATTTATCCAGGTTTCCTTTCATCAGTCTAACAAGAGCTCCCTTAGGAATATTACCGGCAAATGTCATTGATTTTTTTTCTTCATCAATAGATAAAATAGTTCGTACCACTGGCTCCGAACTCGCATTTTCTTTCATAGAAAGTGGAAAATACAAGGATGAACCTGGCAATTCATCTGCATATTTTCCAAGATACTCCTTGTATAAATCTAAGGCAAATCGATCTCCTATTTTGTACAATATATTTTTATCAGAAAGAGTCACTTCGCGTTCGGGTCCAAAATCACTCCAGCCCCCATCAGAACCAAAACCAAAATGAATGGCATCTCCATAAAAGCCCACTGCTACTACTTTTCCTTGAGTTGCATCATTATTAAGTCCTACAATTGTTTGCTCAAAATTGTATTCATCACCTGCCAAACCACCAAAAATGGGGATTCTACCATCAGTTTGCCTAATGAGCTTGTTAATCAGTTCCGTTCCATTAACAAAACTACCTTCCGAAAGTATCAAAATTGATTTAAGATCTTCTTTAAAAAAATCTTTTTGAATAAGTTCCCCTAATTCCTGAATATTAGTTTCATTAAGAATATCTATTTCAGCTACTTTTACAGTCGTTTTTTCTAACTCAATTGCTGTAACCACAACACTGTTCTCAATCAAAATAGTATTCGAAATCTGGCCTGAAGTAGAACAAATAATAATATCTGCCCGGGGATATAAACTTTTAATTTTGTCATATGGCTTTATCTGATTCAAAAAAACTCTTTCACCAAAAGCCAATACCAAATTCACCTTATTAGAATTAAAGTCATTCGAAGTAAAAAGAACATTCCCTTTTTTATTATCATCAAATATGATTTGTTGAAGCTTCATGACTAAACTTTTTTTGATTTGGGTCGTATAAAATAACAAAAATATCTCCACAAAAACAAAAAAAACCTACAAAATTAACCTTCCAGAGTTTTAATAAAAATATACTTTCAACACAAACGTATCTATTTCATCTTATTTCTAATTCAAACTTCAGAGTGTATTTAATCCCATTTTAAATCAAATTAAAAGCACTGGCGTATTTATGAAGTTCAATAGTTGTAAAAGCATCGAGCTTCTCTTTAATTTTTTTTCGATGCGTTTTTGCAGTATTAACAGAAATAAAAAGAGTTGAAGCTATTTCATCATTGGTTTTTCCAAGTGCCAAAAGAGACAAAACCTGTTTTTCTCTATTGCTTAAACTTGACAACTTATGCAGACTATTTTTCAAGAACAAATGTTCCTCCATTAACTTATCTAACTTATTGGTAATATTAGCCAATTCCGTTACCGGCTGAGTAATCGTCAAACTCAAAGAAGCTTTATCATTTTCTAATAACAAAATTTTAGTCACTGATAAATACCAAATCCAAGGTTTACTTTCATCTGAACGCACTTGTTGAAAATAAGTAATCTTTTCTTCGGGGTTATTTTTTGCCATTAACTCTAAATATTTTGGCAAATAAGTAATTACATCTTCTTTATTAAAATATTTAAAAAAATATTCCTCACCAATTGTATCCAGTTCGTCCAAAGTTACTCTTAAAATATCCAAGCCTCGCTGAGACATATAAACCACTTTATTTAGGCCCACATCATTAATAATAATTACTCCCGGCAATAAATCAGAGACACGATGAATATCTTCTACAACCCTCTTTTGATTATCATTCATTTATTTTAGAATTTTAACTAAAATAAAAAAACCGTTGAATTTCTCCAACGGTTTCACTTCTATTTTATCTTTTTGAATTCATTATACATTAAAACGGAAATGCATCACATCTCCATCCTTAACGATATATTCTTTTCCTTCAACACGCAATTTACCTGCTTCTTTAACTTTTGCCTCTGATCCATAATTAGAGAAATCTTCATAAGCAATTACCTCAGCACGGATAAATCCTTTTTCAAAATCAGTGTGGATTACTCCGGCTGCTTTGGGTGCTGTATCTCCAATGTTAATTGTCCAGGCACGAACTTCTTTCACACCGGCTGTAAAATACGTTTGTAAGTTTAATAATTTATAAGCCGCACGAATTAAAACTGCTGAACCTGGTTCAGTAAGTCCTAAATCTTCCAGGAACACTTGACGCTCTTCATAACTTTCTAATTCAGTGATATCAGCCTCAGCTCCTACTGAAAGCACAATTACCTCAGCATTTTCATCTTTAACCAATTCGCGAACCTGGTCAACATATTTGTTTCCGTTTACAGCAGCAGCTTCATCTACATTACACACATACAAAACTGGTTTTGTAGTAATCAATTGAAAATCTTCCATTAAAGCCTCCTCTTCATTAGATTGAGGAACTACTGTTCTTGCCGATTTTGCCTGTAACAAAGCCTCTTTGATTCTGTCTAAAAGTGCTTTCTCAGTTTGTGCTTCTTTATTTCCTGTTTTAGCCGCACGATTTACTTTTTCCAAACGTTTTTCAACTGTTTCTAAATCTTTTAACTGCAATTCGATATCAATAGTCTCTTTATCACGAATTGGGTTTACATTTCCATCTACGTGAACAATATTGTCATTATCAAAACAACGCAAAACATGAATAATAGCATTACACTCACGAATGTTTCCAAGAAATTGATTTCCTAAACCTTCTCCCTTACTTGCCCCTTTTACCAAACCAGCAATATCCACAATATCTACTGTAGCCATTTGCACACGCTCTGGTTTTACCAATTCCTCTAATCTTGCAATTCTTGGGTCTGGTACGTTAACCACACCAATATTAGGTTCGATAGTACAAAATGGAAAGTTTGCACTCTGCGCCTTAGCATTTGACAAACAATTAAAAAGTGTTGATTTTCCAACATTAGGTAATCCTACAATTCCTGCTTTCATGTTATTTATATTTTTTACAGCACAATTAGAAAGTGCTTTTTGAAAAATTTATTTTTAAAAGTGTGCAAATATAAGATTTAATAAATGTATTAGAAGCTATTAACGAAAGATAAAAATGAAATTACTACTTTATTTATTTAAAAAAGTGCATCTCTTTCTTAAATACATTAAGTATTTTTTAGACAATCAAACATTTTTCAGAAACTAAATCATAAAAAATGTTAAAATTTTGTTATATTGCAACATCAAACAACTTAAACTTAGACTAGTATGAAAAACGTCCACCTATTAATTCTGCTTTTGAGTTTTAGCTCGATCATAGCACAAAAAAGCATTTCCGGGGTTGTCAAAGACCAAACTGGCAGCAATCTGCCTGGAGTAAATATTATTGAAAAAGGAACTAATAATGGTGTTTCCACCGATTTAGATGGAAAATATGTCATCAAAGTAAAAGAGGGTGCAACTTTGGTATTTAGCTACATTGGATACAAAACCACTGAAAAACAAGCTACCAACAGCGTAATAAACGTGACCCTAAATTCTGAAGGTGGCGAAATATTAAGTGATGTGGTAATTGTAGGTTCGAGAAACACAAAAAGAACCGTAGTAAACACCGCTGTTCCTATCGACATCATCAACATGAGGGACGTAAGTACGCAGAGTGGAAAATTAGAAATCAATGAATTACTACAATATGTAGCACCTTCATTTAACGCTAATAAACAATCAGGTTCTGATGGAGCTGACCACGTAGACCCTGCTACTTTAAGAGGACTCGGACCAGACCAAACCTTAGTTCTAATTAATGGAAAAAGAAGACACCAATCGTCTTTAATCAATTTGTTTGGGACAAGAGGTAGAGGAAATACCGGAACCGATTTGAATGCTATTCCAGCCTCAGCCATCAAAAGAATTGAAATTCTGAGAGACGGAGCTGCAGCCCAATACGGTTCTGATGCTATCGCAGGTGTGGTCAACATCATCTTAAACGACAACGTTGACGAATTCACCGGAAGTATTTCTTATGGCGCTTTCAACACCAATGCCAAAGGCACTTTTCCAACCGGAACAGCCAATACCGATGGCTATAGATTAGACCAGAGTGGTTATGGAAATTCATTTGGAAAAGACCAAAACTTTGATGGCGGTTCTGTGAAAGCCTCAGCCAATTATGGTGTTTCATTGGGAGAAAAAGGCGGCTATGTAAATTTTACCACAGAATATTTAAAGAAAAACAAAACACTACGTCCGGGATTTGATTTCAGAAAAGGGTTTGGAGAAGCTTCGATACTTGGCTATAATCTTTTTGCCAATTTAGCACTTCCTGTTTCTGATAAAACCGAAATTTATGCTTTTGGAGGCAAAAATTATCGCGATACCGACGCTTATGCTTTTACCAGAAATGACGGAGAAAGAGTAGTTGAATCGATTTATCCAGGCGGATTTACACCAAGAATCACTTCAAACATCTTAGATAATTCTTTTGCTGCCGGAATCAGAACTACCACCAATTCAGGTTGGAAAATTGACTTTAGTAATACTTTTGGAAAAAATCTTTTTCATTATTATGTAAAAGGAACACTTAATGCTTCATTGGAAGATGCTTCTCCAACAGAATTTGATGCTGGTGGACACAGTTTGAGTCAGAACACCACCAATCTGGACTTTTCTAAAAACTTCGATACTGTTTTGGAAGGATTAAACGTAGCTTTTGGAACTGAATTCAGAACTGAAACCTTTACCATTTTTGCCGGAGAAGAAGGATCTTACGCAACCTATGACACCAATGGACAAGTAATTACCGATCCAACTACACAATCAGCACCTATTGACCCTATTTCTGACGAAGCAAGACCGGGTGGATCACAAGGCTTTCCGGGCTATAGTCCAAAAAACATTGTAAACAAAAGCCGTTCCAACGTATCAATATATACCGATGTAGAACTGGATGTTACCAAAGCATTTTTATTAAGCGGTGCTTTACGCTATGAAAACTACAGCGATTTTGGTAAAACATTCAACGGAAAATTAGCTACACGTATTAAAGTATCTGATAATTTCAACATTAGAAGTTCCATCAGCACTGGCTTCAGAGCCCCTTCATTGGCACAAATTTATTACAACCTGAGATTTACCAATTTTAGCTCCAGCGGTGCTTCTGAAATTTTATTATCACCAAATAACAGCCCGGTTACCCAAGCGTTTGGAATTCAAAAACTCAATGAAGAAAAAGCAACCAACGCTTCCTTAGGATTCACAGCTAATTTGGGAAATTTTACAGCTACCGTTGATGGATATTATATAGATGTAAGAGACAGAATTGTATTAACAGGCTACTTTGATGCTTCTTCTTTGAACCTTGGAGTCGATCAAGCACAATTTTTCGTAAATGGTCTAAATACCAAAACAACAGGACTTGACGTAGTGTTTTCATGGAAAAAGAAATTCAACGGACAATCCTTAAGCGCGACCTTAGTTGGAAACATCAACAATATGAAAATTGGAAAAATTAATAATGGTACTTTAGACAAAGAGATCTTTTTTGGAAAAAGAGAAGAAGCCTTTTTATTGGCATCTGCACCTAAAAACAAAATTGGTTTAAACCTAAGTTATGATTACAAATGGTTTAACGCCGGTTTGGCCTTTACCCGTTTTAGTAAAGTAGATTTATTAGACTACCAAATGTATGAAGATGTTGCTGAGTACGGAAGTTTTGCTAACCAAATCAAAGCTG
>JALRGZ010000289.1 GCA_023253295.1 Flavobacterium sp. | reverse complement strand
GTCTGATTGTGCATAGCCGTGATAAGAGTATTGAGCATCGTTATCCTCACAAAGAGGGGTACTCCAAATAGCTGTGGCTCCCAGAGATTTTATATAATGTAGCTGTTGAATTATGCCTTCAATGTCTCCACCATGACGGCCCCCAGCTAATTCACGATTGTATTTTTCGGTGGTATTTTTGTCGTTTTGATTGTTAGGGTTACCGTTGGCAAAACGATCCGGCATTAAAAGATAGACACAATCTGAGGCATCGAAACTTTTACGTAAAGCAGAATCTTTTCTTCGTGTTTTTAGCTCGTATTTTTGAATAAAGGTTTTTTTGTTCTTGAGTTGGAACGTGAAATTAATTTCATTTGTTTTGATGTTGCGTGTATCAATTGTAAGGAAAATGAAGTTTGGATTTTCGGTTCGTTTTATATTGGTTATTGCCGTACAGTTTTCAATTGTAATTTGGCATTGCGAAATATTTTTTCCGTAAAAAAGAATTTGGAGTTCTGGATTTTGCATTCCTGAAAACCAAAAAGGAGGTTCGATTCGTTCTATGAAAGGTTTTAGTTCTTTATTCATAAAATGGGGCACTAAATAATTATATAAACCTCAGTGTTTTAATGCTGAAAGATAGATTGTTTTGACAATAGTTCAGCTTCTCATCGTATTGATTTATAACGAATGTAGTAAAAATAACCATTTTGAATGGAAATGAATTTAGAATTGTTTGTTAAAAAACAAAAGCTGCTCTGTTAAAGAGCAGCTTTTGTAGTTGTTTTTGAGATTGTAATATTAAAATTAGATTCTACCGTTTTTAATTTCGTCTACAATTTCCGGGTTTAATAGAGTTGTAGTGTCTCCAAAGTTAGAATAATCACCTTCGGCAATTTTACGAAGAATACGTCTCATAATTTTTCCGGAGCGTGTTTTTGGTAATCCAGATACAAACTGGATTTTGTCTAATTTGGCAATTGGTCCAATGTGGTCTGAAATATGTTGGTTGATTTCTTTTGCAAGGTTAGCTTTGTCGCGTTTTTCACCGGTCTCTTTTAGGATTACAAAACCGTATAAAGCATTTCCTTTGATGTCATGTGGGAAACCTACAATGGCACTTTCGGCAACTGCAGGGTGCTCGTTGATAGCATCTTCAATAGGTGCTGTTCCTAAATTATGACCTGAAACAATAATAACATCATCTACACGTCCAGTAATACGATAATAACCTACTTCATCACGTAAGGCACCATCACCACTAAAGTATTTTCCAGGGAAGGTTGAGAAATAGGTTTCTTTGTAGCGTTTGTGGTCCCCCCAAATGGTTCTGGCAATTCCAGGCCAAGGATATTTGATACACAAACTTCCTACTACTTGATTGTCTTCGATTTCGTTTCGTTTTTCGTCCATCAAAACAGCTTGAATTCCAGGAAGAGGAAGTGTCGCATAAGTTGGTTTTGTTGGTGTAATGAATGGAATTGGTGAAATTAAAATTCCTCCGGTTTCAGTTTGCCACCAAGTATCCACTACAGGACAACGTTTTCCGCCTACGTGGTCGTTGTACCAATGCCAAGCTTCTTCGTTAATAGGTTCTCCAACAGAACCGATAACTTTTAAGGAACTAAGAGGGTATTTTTGAACATAATCTAAACTTTCTTTAGCTAATGCTCTAATAGCTGTTGGAGCCGTATAGAATTGGTTTATTTTGTGTTTTTCTATAATTTGCCAAAAACGACTAAAATCTGGATAGGACGGAACACCTTCAAAAATTACTGTAGTTGCTCCGTTTAATAGTGGTCCATAAAGGATATAAGAATGTCCGGTAATCCAACCGATATCGGCAGTACACCAAAAAATGTCATTTTCTTCGTAGTTAAAAACATTCTGGAAAGTATAAGCAGTATATACCATATAACCTGCTGTAGTGTGTACCATTCCTTTAGGTTTTCCTGTAGAACCGGAAGTGTAAAGAATAAATAATGGATCTTCAGCATCCATAATTTCTGCGGTATTGTTATCTGAAGCTTTTTCTAAAAGTGGAGCCAACCATTGGTCGCGTCCTTCTTTCATTTGAACGCTAGTTTTTGTTCTTTCTACTACCAAAACTTTTTCTACTGAAGGACAGTTGTTAAGGGCTTCGTCAACAATTGCTTTTAATTCAATTGTTTTGTTGCCGCGGTAGCCTCCGTCAGAAGTGATTACCATTTTGCATTCGCTATCGTTAATACGGGCTGCAACTGCTGAGGCAGAAAAGCCAGCAAAAACGACAGAGTGAATTGCTCCAATACGTGCACAGGCAAGAGTTACTATTGCTAATTCAGGAATCATTGGTAAATAAATACAAACACGATCTCCTTTCTGAACACCTTGATTTAATAATACATTAGCCATTTTACTTACTCTTTGATGCAATTCGTTGTAAGTAAATGATTGAGTAGCTTCGTCTGGGTTGTTTGGTTCAAAAATAATAGCTGTTTTGTCTCCTTTTTTAGCTAGGTGACGATCAATACAGTTTTTAGTTATGTTTACTTTGGCATCCACGAACCATTTGATTTCGGCTTCAGCCATATTAAAATCCACAACTTTGTCCCATTCCTGGTACCAGGTGAAATTTTCTGAAGCAATCTTGTCCCAAAATTTCTTTGGGTCTTTTATCGATTTCTTGTATTCTTTAAAATACTCTTCGAAATTATTTATTTTGTAACGACTCATAATTTTTTTATTTATATAGTTTTTTTAGTTTATTAATTGTTGTACTTGTTCGACTAATTTTTTTAACGAAAAAGGTTTGGTTACGTAAAGATTAGCGCCCAAAGCAAGTCCTTTTTCAATGTCCTGTTCTTTATTTTTTGCCGAAAGGAAAATAACTTTGCAGTTTTCTAATTCTGGATTTTTCTTTATTTGTTCTAAGGTGCTATAGCCATCAACCATAGGCATCATTACATCGAGAATGATAATATCAGGATGCTGATTTTGTAAAGTGTCTAATGCTTCCTGTCCATCGCGAGCAATGAATACTTCAAAATTGTTTTTTTTGAATGTGTATTCCAGTGACATTACAATATTGGGTTCGTCATCTACAATTAGTATTTTTTTCATTTTTCAGTTGTATTGTAATAAGGCAATGTAAAAGTAATGGTTGTGCCATTATTTTTGGAACTTTCAGCCCAAATTTTTCCTTTATGATGTTCAATTATTTTTTTACAAATAGCTAGTCCTAAGCCGCTTCCGATGGGTTTTTTGATGTTTTGATTTCTGGATTGATAAAACTTGTCAAAAACAGCTTCCAGGTCTTCCGGGTTGATTTCTTTCCCGTTATTATGGATGCTAACAGCTATGAAATTTTTGTCTTCTTTAATATTGACTGTTATTTTTCCTTCTAAATCTGGACAAAATTTGATGGCATTTGAAAACAAATTATGAAGTACCTGAATGATGCGTTCCTCATCATAAAATGCTTTTATTTCATCAAATTTTCCTTTGAATTTAATATTGATTTTTTTGTTAATAATCAATTGTTGTAAAGACTCTAAAGTATTATTAATCGTTTCACAAATATTGTTTCTAGAAAGATATATTTTTTGTTTCCCCGTTTCAAATTTCTCTAAGTCTAATATTTTGTCAATAAGACGATTAAGTCTGTCTGATTCAGAGATGATATTTTGCAAAAATTTTCGACGTATTTCAGTTGGGATATTTTCGTCATCGTGCAAAATTTCTGTTGCTGCTTTAATAGCCGTGATGGGTGTTCTTAGCTCATGAGTTACGGTGTCTAGAAATTCGTCTTTTTGAATGTCTTTATAGATGAGTTTTTGATTGGCAACTTGAAGTTGTTCCGATAATGTTTTTAATTCATTCGAACTTTCAATCAGTTTTTTATTGATGATAATATTTTCTTTGGATTCTTCTAAGATGCGCAATACTTCGGGAAGACTTATTTTGTCTTCTTTGGCTACACTTGAGATTACAATTTTGGCAGAAGCTGTACCTATATGTCCTGTGAGTAAATTTTCGGCAAATTTGATAAAACGGGCATCGGCAATTTTGTTGTCTTTGTCAATGTTGTATTTTAAGTTGAAGATATTCATTGCTCTTTTGGTTCTTTCCGTGCCAAGGAAACGTTCCAGAATTTTTTGAATATCTGAGATGTTCGCAGTTCCTTTCCATACATAAGCATTTTCATGATTGGTAATATATCGGTCAATATCAACAAACATTTCAGCATAATTTCGTTCTCTGTAATTGCCGCTAAAACTTACTGAAACAGCCATGTAACTTAATAGATTGACGAGTAGACTCCAGAATACCGCTTGAGGAATTGGATCTAAATAGTCCAGGCCAAAAAGGTGAAAGGGTTTTAATAATCCTATTCCCCAAGGACCTTCTTGTACCAGAGTGCTTTCGGAACCTGTTGTTCCAAGTGCATATGGTATTAATAATGTGTAAAAGCAGACTGAAAATCCAAGTATAATTCCGGTTACAGCTCCTTTTTTCGAACCCCTTTTCCAGAATAAGGCACCGAAAAATGCAGGGGCTAATTGTGCAATAATGACAAAAGATACTAGTCCGATGGAAACCAGAGTGTAGTCTAAAACAAAAACACGGTAGATGATATAGGCTAATATAATTAATGAAAAGATTCCAATTTTACGGCTGAGTACAATGCGTTTAGTGTTTTTTTCTTGAGAGGTGTTTTCTAATGAGCCAATAAATCCGTAAGGGATTAATAGGTTGTTGCTAAGCATGGTAGCCAGGGCAATAGAAGAGACAATAATCATTGAAATTGCTGCCGAAAATCCTCCTAAAAAAACAATAACAGTTAATAGGTTGTTGTTGAAATATTGAGGAATTAGTAATGAATAGGTGTCGGAATTTAAAACTTGAGTGCCAAAAAGAATGTTTCCTCCCCATGCAATAGGAAAAACAAAAATATTGAAAAGTAATAGATACAAAGGAAGTAGCCAAATAGCTGTTCTTATGTGTTTTTCCTGATTGTTTTCGACAATAGCGGTGTGGAATTGTCTTGGTAAAATAAAGATGGCAAACATAGAGATAAGACATAAGAAAAACCAATTGAGTCCATTAGATAAATCGCCAATGGTGTTTTTTTTGTCAAAATTTTCTAAAACGGATGCCTTATTGTAAATGTCATCAAAACCATCAAAAACAAAATAGGTGACATAAATACCGATGATGGTGAAGAATACTAATTTTAGAATAGATTCAATGGCTATGGCAGTAACTATACCACGTCTTTTTTCGGAAGCATCTACATATTTATTACCATAATAAGAAGCAAATAAGGCTAAAGAAATGCAAACATAGGTGGTGTTGTCTGTAAAAATATTAGAGCTTGCGTGTGTTTTTGTTACAATATGGAAAGTATCTGAAATAGCTTTAAGTTGTAATGCAATATAAGGTACAATACCAAAAATAGCTATGAGTGTTACTAAAGCACCTAAAAAACGACTGTTTCCGTATCGCAAAGAAATAAAGTCGGCAATACTAGTTATTTTGTTAATTCGGCTTATTCGAATAATTCTTTTAAGGATAATAATCCAGGTGGGAATAATGATTATTGGTCCGAGATAAATAGGTAAATAATCTAAACCTGATTTAGCCGCCAATCCTATACTGCCGTAATAAGTCCAAGCAGTGCAATAAACTGCTAAAGAAAAAGAATAGATGTAAGGGTTGTTAGTCCATTTAGAGTGACTTCTTTTTTCGGACCAATGTGCAATGTAAAAAAGCATTACAACATAAATGGCTAGTATTAGTAAAAGACCTAAGCTACTCATAATATTTTTTGATAATTAAGTAGGTGGTGCCAATTGAAAACAGCCAAGCTGAAAACAGATAGATATAGATAACAGGAAAACCAAATAATGGTTTTGAGCTGTCAAATAGTAAGATAAGAGGTATGTTCAATGCTAAAATCATTAGCATTGAAAGTATGATTAATTTTTGTTCATGCCTTTTTTTCATAGAAATAAAAAACACAATTGCTTTAAAATATTAAGGCTATTGTGTTTTAGTTTAATAATTAACTTTTGTTGTAAATATTCATAATAAGTATAAATAACAAAAAAACTTTTGGGTTTCTTTACTTCTTTTTATAGAGGTAATACCTGTTTTCCTAATTTTTCATTCATTACGATAGCTGCTGCTTCATAAAAAGCAAAGAATCCGCATAAGATACCTTCGTAACCTGCAATAGTGTGAATGCTTTCACTTCCTGTGAAACTAGCGGCTGATAATAATCCAAATAAAATTACCAGTGAACCAAAAATTAGTTTTCCAATAGTGTTTCCGTTTAATGTTCCAATAAAAAAAGCCAGAGTGAATAATCCCCATATTCCTAAATAGCATCCCATTGAAGCGCCGTCAGGTTTTGTTACTCCGATTAAAGGTAGTAACCATAAAGTAACTAGTGAAATCCAAAAGAAACCATAAGAAGTAAAAGCAGCCATAGCAAAGCCGTTACCTTTTTTCCATTCCATAATTCCTGCTATAACTTGTTGCATACCTCCAAAAAATATGCCCATACCCATAATCATAGCGTTGAGTTCGAAGAATCCGGCGTTGTGGATGTTTAGTAACATTGTTGTCATTCCAAAGCCAAAAAGTCCCAAAGGAGCTGGGTTGGCAGTTGTGTCTTTTAATACTTGTTCCATAAAGGTTTAAATAAATTTAAGGTTGATTTTGGTTTAATAGAATACCAAATTGAGTTTTTTTATTTGAAAAAAAAAATAGTATATATATAGTTGTTAATGGTATAGTTATTTTTTAAATCGTTCCCATTTGATAGCCATAAACTTATCGCCGAGTTCGGTTATGATCATTCCAGCTCCTGAAAGTGTGTCTTTATTTCTTATGTATTCTATTAGTTCTAAATGATTTAGTATTTTGTAAGTTGGGTGGTAATTCGTGTTTGCAGGTTTTTTGATGTTAAAAGACTTTATCCAGTTACTAATGCTTACATGTGAAACACCAATGATTCTCTCTATTTCTCTATAACTTAATCCTTCGAGATAGAGTTGAAGTGCTTTAGTAACGTAATAATCGTCTATTTTTTTTCCAATTTTATTTACGGTGAAAAAGTAATTACATTTTTTACATAAGTATCTCTGCTTATTCTTAATTATACCACTTTTGACAATTGTGTTATTTTGGCATTTAGGACAGTTAATATCTTCCATGTATATAAATTTTGCATAAATATATCAAATTAGCAAATATGTTTTGGTTTTATTTTGAGATTTAATTCTTTGATAATAAATGTTTTTTTTACATTTGTTAATTCAGGCTTTTTATTTTTTGATTAAAAGATGAGGTTTAATTATATAACTGAAATATTGGAAAAACAAATGGGGAGTATTTGTCTTCAAAGTAAAAAAAAATAAAATTATGGTATTAAAGTATGTTAAAAGTAATTTGTGGGTAACTACTTTGTTAGTTCTAAATATTGCTGCTTATGGACAGCCTGGGCAATTACAAAGTTTTTCGTTGAGTTCTGTTCGTTTGTTAGATAGTCCTTTCAAACAGGCACAACAAACAGATTTGAAATATATTTTAGAATTAGATGCGGATAGGTTATTAGCTCCTTATTTAAAAGAAGCCGGAATCACTCCGTTGAAAGATAATTATGGTAATTGGGAAAATACAGGTTTAGATGGTCATATAGGTGGTCACTATCTTTCGGCTTTGTCTGAAATGTATGCGGCAACTGGAAACCAACAAATCAAAGAACGTCTGGATTATGTGTTAGATTGGTTGGAGAAATGCCAAATTAAAAATGGAGATGGTTATATTGGAGGTGTTCCTGGAAGTAAACAATTATGGGGTGATATTGCTAAAGGAAAAATTGATGCTGGAGGATTTTCATTAAATGGGAAATGGGTGCCTTGGTATAATATTCATAAAGTTTATGCGGGTCTTGTGGATGCTTATAAATTAACTGGAAGTGAAAAGGCGAAAAAAATGCTTGTCAAGTTATCGGATTGGTGTTTGAACTTGACGGCAAGTTTGTCAGATGACCAAATTCAACAGATGCTGAAAAGTGAACATGGCGGTATGAATGAAGTTTTTGCTGATGTTGCTGCTATTACCGGTGATAAGAAATATTTGGTTTTGGCTGAGAAATTTTCTCATAAAACCATTTTGAATCCTTTATTAATAGGAGAAGATAAGCTTAATGGGATTCATGCTAATACACAAATTCCAAAAGTGATTGGTTTTATGCGTGTTGCCGAAGTAGGTGGCGATGCCAAATGGGCTGATGCGGCTAACTTTTTTTGGAAAACAGTAGTAGAAAACAGAACGATTTCGATAGGAGGTAATAGTGTTCGAGAGCATTTTAATCCCACCAATGATTTTTCGTCTATGTTAGAATCCAGAGAGGGGCCAGAAACCTGTAATAGTTATAATATGCTTAAATTGAGTAAGCATTTGTTTTTGGCGCATCCTGAGTCAAAATATATGGATTATTACGAGCGTACCACTTACAATCATATTTTATCGTCACAACATCCTGAAGGAGGATTTGTGTATTTTACTCCTATTCGTCCGCGTCATTACAGAGTCTATTCGGAGCCACAGGAATCTTTTTGGTGTTGTGTAGGTTCTGGTTTAGAAAATCACGGAAAATATGGCGAAATGATTTATGCTCATGATGCTACCGATTTGTATGTGAATCTTTTTATTCCTTCCAATTTAGAATGGAAAGAAAAAGGATTAAAACTTACGCAAAATACTAAGTTTCCTTTTGAAGAACAATCAACTTTTACTTTAGAGTTAAAAAAGACACAAAAGTTTGCAATTAAATTTAGATATCCGTCTTGGGTAACGAATGGGGAATTGAAAATTTTGGTGAATGGAAAAGAAGTTGTTGTTCAAAAAGATGCAAATTCCTATGTTTCTGTTCTTTGTAAATGGAGAACGGGAGATCAAATTTCGATTGTGTTGCCAATGCATAATACTGCCGAACAACTTCCGGATAAGTCGGCTTGGGTTTCATTTGTTCATGGTCCAATTGTTTTGGCTGCTGTTACTGATGTCGCAGATTTAAAAGGTTTAAGAGCTGATGGAAGTCGAATGGGGCATATTGCCAGTGGACCAATCTATCCAATTGAAGAAGCTCCAATGCTGGTTTTTAATTCTAATGATTTGTCTCAGTCTTTAAAATTGGTAAAAGATAAACCATTTACTTATTCGGCTTCGGATATTATTTATCAGGATCAATTTAAGGACTTACAATTAGTGCCTTTTTTTCAAATTCATGATGCGCGATACATGTTGTATTGGCCTTATACAACTAAGGAGAGATTGCCAGAACTGCAGGCGACAATGAAAGCGAGAGAAGAAGCTAAAATGAAATTGGAAGCAATGACAGTAGATTTGGTTACTTGCGGCGAGCAACAACCTGAAAATGATCATAATTTTAAAGGCGATAAAACTGATACGGGAATATATCAAGAGCTTCATTATAGAAATGGAACTGGGTTTTTTAGTTACGAATTGAAAAATTCAAAACAGGAAGCGCGAAAGTTAAGGATTACTTATTTTGGTTCGGATAAAAATCGAAATTTCGATGTTTATTTAAATCAGGTTTTGGTGACTTCGATTAGTATGGATGGAAAAGAAGG
>JALRGZ010000259.1 GCA_023253295.1 Flavobacterium sp. | reverse complement strand
AAGATTTGCCTGAAGGAATTTACACAAATGTGGGTGATAGCGGTAATAAACTTTCAGGAGGTCAAAAACAACGTTTATCGATTGCCCGTGCAGTATTGAAAAATCCTCCAATTATGATTTTGGATGAAGCAACATCTGCTTTGGATACTGAAAGCGAAAAATTTGTTCAGGTTGCCTTAGAAAACATGATGCAAAACCGTACATCAATTGTAATTGCGCACCGCCTTTCTACTATTCAAAAAGCAGATCTAATTGTGGTAATGCAGAAAGGTAAAATTGTAGAACAAGGTACACACGAAGAATTAATTGCATTTAACGGAACTTATAACAAATTAGTTTCTATGCAATCTTTCGAATAATAATTAAAAATTAACATCTCTTTATTTTAGATTCAAAAACGAATTATACCTTTATAGTATCATTTTAAATCTAAAAAAATGTATTATAACAATCTAAATATAAAATTAACAGAAAACACTGATACTGTAATCTGGAAATATTTAGACTTGTCAAAGTTTTTAGATTTATTGCTTTCGCAAAAGTTATTCATGTCTCGTTCGGACAAGTTTGAAGACCAGTACGAAGGTACGTTTAGTGAACCTACCTATGAAGAAATAAAGAAGTTAGCAATTAACAATCCTGATTTCATTAATTATTACAAAACGCACCGGGAAAAAATTGCCATCAGTAGTTGGCACATCAATGAATACGAATCTTTTGCCATGTGGCAAATATTCACTCAAAACAGTGAAGGTTTAGCCATACAATCCACAATAGGAAGATTGCAAAAATCTTTGCATCCGGAAACCAATTTCAAACAATATATTGGCGAAGTAAATTACATAGACTACAAGAAAGAATACATTCCCTTTGATGATTCTTTCTTCCCTTTTCTATTTAAAAGAAAAAGCTTTCAGTACGAAAGAGAAGTTCGTGTCATTACTGATGTCACCGAACACAACATCAAACTCAACGATGGATTAAAAATAAATGTAAATATCAATGAATTAATTGAAAAAATCTACATTCACCCTAAATCCGAAAATTGGTATAAAAATCTGGTAATCGAATTAGTAAAACAATTAGGTTTTGATTTCACTATTGAAAAATCCGATTTAGAAAGTGATATTTTGATTTAGATTGGCTTATAACTTTTCACCTCCCAATTAGCATCTAAAAGATTGATGTAATTGTAATGCAACACATCATTTTTATCAAATTGCCCATTTTTATTAGTATCTTCAGCTGTTCTAAAATACAAACGGTTTTTAGATTCAATTAAACTCCAATCGATTAACTCTTCAAAATCAGCCGAAATCTTTGTAAAATGTTCCCCGCTAATATCACTTAAATACAAGGATTTAATATCACTGGTATCTAATTTTCCATCTTTATTCGTATCCACATCGTACATCGTATAAACTAAAATTTGTTTCTTAGTTTTATCTGCAATTGCTTTTAAATAAGTTGCTGTCAAAATCAATGCTGGTTTATCAGTCAATGTTTTTAATGAATCTGAATCAATCTTTTGAAATTTTAAATTTTGCAAATAACCTGTAATTTCATCATCGCCTAGATTAGAAATGGTAAAACTTAAGTCAATTACACTTGAAGAACCATATTTCGTTTTAGTTCCCCTTTCATAAACTCTTAAATCCCCAACCGGATGAATTAAATAAGACGTACCTTCCATTTGGATAGGTAAATCAGCGATAGCTATCTGAGTAGAATCAACCTTAGCAACAGGCTTTTCCTTTGAAGTAGCTTCATAAATTACTTTAGGCTTCTCTACCTCTTCTTTACAACTTACTAAAAGTAAAATTGCAATATTCATCAAGACTATCTGTACAGTTTTCATACGGAACTAATATTAAAATGTTTTCAAATGTAATGATTTTTAAAAATGCTTTTTAATTTTAAAGGTATTTTATGACACAATAAAACTCAGACAAACATTAACCTAAGTTACAATTTAGCGTTTAATTTTAAATTAAAAACTCTCGTGGTCATATAATTGGGTACTGCATATTCATTTTTAGAATACACATCTCGTACCCAGGTATTGGTAATTGCATTTTGATTGTTAAACAAATTGAATATTTCCAAACCAATTGCCAGTTCTTTAAAATTTCCTAACCAGTTTTTTTTAGCTTTTGTCGAATGAGAATCTATCAAAACCTTTGAAAAACCAATATCTACACGACGATAATCATTTAAACGATTTTGATACTGATAAGCATCAGCATAAGAAGGTGAACCACCCGGCAAACCAGTGTTATAAACCAAATTCAAATACACACGCATACTAGGAATAGATGGCATATAATCCTGAAACAATACTGCAAATTTTAATCGTTGGTCCGTTGGACGAGCAATATAACCTCTATTAGCACTATTTTCTTCTGTTTTCAGATAACCAAAACTAAACCAGGATTCCGTCCCAGGAACAAATTCTCCATTCAATCTTAAATCAAGTCCCTGCGCATAAGCTTTCGCATTATTAGTTGCTGCATAACGAATTCTGACATTCTCAATAGTGTATGTGTTTACATCCGTCAAGGTTTTATAATACAACTCAGAAACCAATTTAAAAGGCCTGTTCCACATCTTAAAATTGTAATCATTCCCTAAAACTACCTGAATAGACTGCTGAGCTTTCACATGATCCTGAACCACTCCCGAAAAGTCTCTGAGTTCTCGGTAAAAAGGTGGTTGGAAATAGTAGCCTCCAGATAATCTAAAAACCATATCATTTTTCCAATTGGGTTTCAAAGCCAATTGGGCTCTCGGACTAAAAACAGTTTGCGAATTCCCGGAAGTATTAGTTCCTGAAACGCTCCAGTTTTGCATTCTGGCACCAATAGTATACCAAAGCTCAGCTTCATTAATAATGGATTTTGAATTCCACTGTACATAAGCTGAAAATCGATTGATAGTATTATAATTAGTCGCAAAAACACTTCGGTATGGTGCTAAAGGCCCTGTATAAGATATCTCAGGCTGATCATCGCTCGAAAATTCCAGAATAGGAGGATTAACAGAAAAACCTGCCGAATCGACCACTTCCCACTCCATTACTCTATCTCGAATAGATTCGCGAGTATATTTTACGCCTAATTCTAAATTACTTTTAGCCCAATCATAAAAACCTTTGATTTCACTATTGACAATAAGAGCATCCAGATCATTTCTGGCATGATTCAATTCCGAACCAATTCCGCTTGCATAATAGGTATTGTATGAATCTGAACCTATGTTTGTTGTATTATCAGTCAACAGATATTGAGCCAAAATATCAAAATGCTCCTGCTCCTGCGTATGAAAAACAGAATTAATAAACTTAAATTTCAAATTGTCCGAAACTTGATAAGTTGTTTTCAATGCCCCAAAATAAGTTTTATAGGCATCTTTTTCCTGTCCATTGTAATAAACAGTCAGCAACATTGAATTATCAACAGTTCCAAAACGGGTTCTGCGAATTAAAGGCTGATAATTGTATTTGTTTTGTGATATATTTCCTAAAAAACTCCATTGCCATTGATCAGAAGCTTTGTAATTCACATTAGTCTGAACATCAACAAAAGTAGGTTTGTAATTGGTATGCGTTTCCTGACTGTTCACCAAAAGACTATTGTTTCGGTAACGTACTCCCGTTACTGACGACCATTTTTTATCTTTTGAAACCCCATCAACAGCAATACTTCCTCCCAAAAAACTGGCTTCAAAAGCCGCTCTAAACTGAGTTGGATTTCTGTACGTAATATCTAAAACCGAAGATAATTTATCCCCATATTTCGCCTGAAAACCTCCGGCAGAAAAATTGATATTTTGTACTAAATCCGAATTTACAAAACTCAAACCTTCCTGTTGTCCCGAACGAATTAAAAATGGACGGTAAATCTCAACATCATTTACATACACTAAATTTTCATCATAATTTCCGCCACGAACAGCATACTGAGTACTCATTTCGTTATTGGAATTAACCCCTGCTAAAGTTTTTAATACATTTTCAATGCCCGCATTAGCCCCAGGGAGCTTTTTTAACACTTCTGCAGACAGTGTTGTAATTCCTTGTATTTGACTTTTATTATCTTTTGAGATAATAATTTCCCCCATTTGCTCCTCATTTTCATTTAAAACCAAATTCAATTCATAATCTGAACTGTTTTTCAGCAATAAAGAAATAGTTGCTTTTTTAAATGTCAAATGACTAAAAAGCAAATTCACTTTTTTATTTACCGGAACTTTAATAGAATAATAACCTTTATCATTAGATTGAGTCGAATAATTCAAAAAAGAGATAGTAACATTACTTACTGGTTGATTTTGAGCATCTAGTACAATTCCTTTCACTTTGGCTAATTGTGCCAATGCTGAAAAACTGATCCAAAACGCAATGAAAACGAAACTTAACTTATTACTCTTCAAATTACCTGATATTATTTTTGACTTCTAAAAAAATGAGCCTCAAAAGTACTTGAATTCCCCACTTGATCTGTTACGATTACTTTTAAATCATTTGCGCCCTCAGCCACAATTCCGTCGCTAAAATTATGTGTTATTTTTCGTGTTTTATAATCATATTCAAACAAAATCCAATTTCCATTCAAATAACCATTGTAGGATTTAATCCCAGAGCCACTATCGCTTATAGAAAGCTGAATTGTTTTATCAGCACTAATCCAACGCCCTTCAATGGGTTTTGCAATACTTATTGAAGGAGGAGTTGTATCCATACCTAAAGTATATTTACCTAAAGATCTAACTCTTGTTGTGTACAAATTCCCTTTTACATTAGTAGTATTATAACCCAAACGCCCATTAGCACTTAAATTAGCAATAAATACTTTACTCTTTTGCTCCTCTGAATATTTATCACTTTCTATAGCAATTTCAAAACTGGAATGTACCGGAACCGTATCCTCGTGCAAGGTCAAAACAATTCCGTTTACAGCAAAATTCATAGCAAAATCATCATAAAAAGTTCCTGCTGGAAAAGTGGCTGTCATATTATCTTTAGAAAAGATATTATCTTTTTTAGCTTGTACAAAATAATTTGAAACTACCTTTTCTTTCTCAACTACAGGACTTGAATCGTCAAAAGCAATTGGAATAGTAATTGTAGTTGTATTACCAAAATAATCCGAAACTTCTACACGGTAAGACAAATTTAAATTGGGTTGCACTTTTATAATTCCATTGTCTGAATCTGTTTTTATAATACTCAAATTAAAAGGTGTTTTCATAAACAGTTTTTGCACCCTTTGTGAACTTCGCTTGTATCGGGCATAATCAATCAACGCATTTACATAACGCATTTCATCAAAAGCATAAGTATCAAATTGGTAACCAAAAGTTGGCTTCCCGTTTAGATAAGACTGTACTTTGAACACTCCGTTTCTATTAAAAGATACATTATCAGTGTCATAAGCAGAAATCCCGAAACCTATAGCACCATTAGCTAAAACCTTATTTGCTAAATAAGTCCCATCAGCTTGTAACCTTAAATTCAATAACAAAGGTTGTTTTGATTTATTGGCCGTAACACCGTCCAATGGATAAACATAAACAGCAGAAACAACAGGTTTTTTGGTATCTTTGAAATTTTTGTCAAATCCAAAAAACATGGGATTAATCACTTTTTCCGTTTTTGTATCTCTAAATTCAAAATGCAAATGAGGCCCTTCTGAAGACCCTGTATTTCCAGAAAGCGCAATCAGCTGACCTTTTTTCACCACTAATTCATCAGCCTTAGGAAACAACTCTATTTCAAAAGCTTGTTCCTTATAATGTGCTTTTTTGATATATTCTTCGATATCTCCGGCAGCCTTTTGCAAATGACAATAAACCGTTGTTATACCGTTTGGATGATTAATATAAATGGCTTTTCCATTTCCAAAAGGTGAAATCTTAATTCTTGCGATATAGCCATCGGCAGCAGCATGAACGCCAAGACCTTCTTTCTGCAAAGTTTTAAAATCAAAACCAGCGTGAAAATGGTTGGGTCTTAATTCCCCAAAATTTCCCGATAATTGCATCGGAATGTCTAACGGAGCCTGAAAATAATCTTTGGGATAAGAAGTTTGAGCGATAACTACTCTAGAAATCAATAGAAAAAATAAAAAAAATCTCATGGGTAACGTTTTTGCTAAGATAAAAAAACTAATTTGGAAAGCTTTAGAAATAACTTTTTTTTGTAATCAATTACAAGCCAACATATTGATTATTTTATAATAAAAAAACCGATAAAATATTGTAATAATAAAAACTAATACTAAATTTGTAATATTAAGTAATGATTAGGATTAATAATGAGTGTAATTGCAGAAATAATTGATACTCTTGAAAGTAAAGTTGAAAAACTGATTCTAAAATTAAGAAATTTAGAAAAAAACAATCAAGACTTAACTATCGAATTAAACAAAGCAGTGCAAATCATACAAAATCAATCACAAGAGATTGAAGCTTTAAAAGCACAGTATGAAACACTTAAAATAGCCAATTCATTATTAGGCAGCGAAGAAAACAAAAGAGATACAAAGCTTAAAATAAATTCATTAATTCGTGAAATTGATTACTGTATAGCACAGTTGTCAGATTAGTATAAACAATGGACGAAAAGCTTAAAATTAAAATATCAATTGCAGACCGCATGTATCCACTAACAGTGGATCCTAGTCAGGAAGAAGGACTTCGAAGTGCTTCAAAGAAGATTGATACTATGATAAAGCAATTTGAAGAAAATTATGCTGTTCGCGATAAACAAGATGTTTTAGCCATGTGTGCATTGCAATTTGCATCGCAAGTAGAGCAAAAACAGATTGATAATGCTATCAGTGCAGATGAAACCATTGATAGAATCCAAAAAATTAATGCTTTTTTAGACGAAAATCTCTAAAAAAAAATACGTTCTTTAAACTAAGATACTGCCTACATTAGTTCATATTTGATAAACTCAACACTAACAAATTAGAATGAGCAAATCATCGTTACTATAGCAAGCCAATTCAGTTTGGAAGCTTGAACAGCGAGTTAGCTCAAAACTTGTCTTAACGAGTTTATACAAACAACTTAATGTAGGCTTTTTTTATATATAAATTTTTAAACAAACATGGACATATTAACGATTATTATTTCGGGAATTATAGGTATTGCGGTCGGCTTTAGCATCGCTAAATTCATAGAAAAGAGCAACATCTCTAACCTTATCAAAAACGCTAAAAAAGAAGCCGCTTCTATCTTAAAAGACGCTAATCTTGAAGCTGAAAACATAAAAAAAGATAAAATTCTTCAAGCCAAAGAAAAATTTATTGAATTAAAAGCCGAGCACGAACAAGTTATCTTAGCTCGCGATAAAAAAGTTGCCGAAGTAGAAAAAAGAACCAGAGATAAAGAATCTCAAATTTCTAATGAATTATCTAAAGCAAAGAAAATCAACGACGATTTCGAAAGAAAAACAGCTGAATTACAAGCTAAAGTTGAGCATTTAGATAAAAAACAAGCCGAAGTTGACAAACTTCACAAAAGCCAATTGCAACAACTAGAGCTTATCTCTGGATTGTCTGCTGAAGAAGCTAAAGAACAATTAGTAGAAGGTTTAAAAGCGGAAGCTAAAACCAAAGCAATGTCTCATATTCAAGACACGATTGAAGAAGCTAAATTAACCGCACAACAAGAAGCTAAAAAAATCATCATCAATACGATTCAACGTGTAGGTACTGAAGAAGCTGTAGAAAACTGCGTTTCGGTATTTAACATCGAATCTGACGATGTAAAAGGTAGAATTATTGGTCGTGAAGGTAGAAACATTAGAGCTTTAGAAGCGGCTACTGGTGTAGAAATCATTGTTGATGATACTCCGGAAGCTATTATCCTTTCTTGTTTTGATCCAGTTCGTAGAGAAATAGCTCGCTTGTCTTTGCACAAATTAGTAACCGATGGACGTATTCACCCGGCTCGTATCGAAGAAGTAGTTGCAAAAACAGCAAAACAAATTGATGACGAAATTATTGAAGTTGGTAAACGTACCGTAATCGACTTAGGAATTCACGGTTTACACCCAGAATTAATCAAAGTAGTAGGACGTATGAAATACCGTTCTTCTTATGGTCAAAACTTACTACAACACTCTCGTGAAGTTTCTAAACTTTGCGGATTGATGGCTGCAGAATTAGGATTGAATGTTAAATTAGCGAAAAGAGCCGGTTTATTACACGATATTGGAAAAGTACCAGATACTGAGAGCGATTTACCACACGCACTTTTAGGTATGCAATGGGCTGAAAAATACGGTGAAAAAGAAGAAGTTTGCAACGCCATTGGAGCGCACCACGACGAGATTGAAATGAAATCATTATTATCTCCAATCATTCAGGTTTGTGATGCTATTTCAGGTGCAAGACCAGGTGCAAGAAGACAAGTTTTAGATTCTTACATCCAACGTCTGAAAGACCTTGAAGATGTTGCTTACGGCTTCTCAGGAGTTAAAAACGCTTATGCTATCCAAGCTGGTAGAGAATTACGTGTTATTGTAGAAAGTGAAAAAGTTTCAGATGATAACGCTGCAACTTTATCTTTTGAAATCTCTCAAAAAATCCAAACTGAAATGACTTACCCAGGTCAGGTAAAAGTAACTGTGATTAGAGAAACAAGAGCAGTGAATATTGCCAAATAACCTCTTTAAATAGATATAAAAAAACATCCTTAATGGATGTTTTTTTTTGCTTTACATTTTCTTTCTGGGATGAAAACTCTCTAAAACATCAGTTAAAAATTTTCTATCCAAGTGCAAATATATTTCAGTTGTAGTGATTGATTCATGCCCCAACATTAACTGAATAGACCTTAAATCAGCGCCATTTTCTAACAAATGAGTAGCAAATGAATGCCTAAAGGTATGTGGGCTGATTTTCTTTTTTAATCCAATTTGCGCAGCTAAATTATTAATAATGGTAAAAACCATGGCTCGAGTCAATTGTCCTCCTCTCCTATTTAAAAATAAAGTATCACTGAACTCCTTTTTAAAAGGAATTTCAGGTCTAACTGAATCTTTATAAAGCTGAATATATTTTTGCGTTAAGCGGGCAATAGGAACAAATCGCTCCTTATTTCCCTTTCCTGTAATCTTGATAAATCCTTCGTCAAAAAACAAATCGGATATTTTTAACGAAACCAATTCCGACACCCGAAGTCCACAACCATACAAAGTCTCCAACATAGCACGATTACGCTCGCCTTCTTTAGAAGATAAATCGATTGCCGCGATTAAACTATCTATTTCATCTAGTGCTAAAGTATCCGGAAGCTTCCTTGTAGTTTTCGGTGCTTCGATCAATTCCATCGGATTATCAGCACGATAATCCTCAAAAATCAAATAACTAAAAAAACTCTTCAATCCAGAAATTATGCGTGCCTGAGAACGTGCGTTTACTTGAGAAGAAATGGTATACACAAACTGTTGAATCGTTTCTTCCTTAATTCTTAAAGGCGAAACCTCAATTTTATTTGCATCAAGAAACAAGCACAAACGCTCTATATCAAAAGAATAATTAGTAACAGTATTCTTTGATAAACCACGTTCAATTTTCAAATACGATTGATAGCTTTTAATATAGAAATTCCAGTTCATACCACAAATAAACGACTTTTATAAACACAAAAAAACCTCTTCTTTTCAGAAGAGGTTTAGGTTAAATGTTTTCGTTCTTTTACAATTTAAAGATTACTCCTAAATTAACTGAAGAAAGAGTTGTTCCATCATTAGAGAAGCCTTTATAACCAACATATACACCTACTTTCTCCATTTGGTAACCAATTTTTGGCTGATACATAAACCCTCCATCATTTCCATCACTTACACCAATACCATACCCTAAATCAGCACCCAAAAACCAATTATTTTCTAAAGTAAATTGAGCTGTCGCAGCAACAGGAATAAAATTAGCTGCATCTAATCCATCTTTACCTAAAAAAGATGTAAAACCAGTTGTAATACCAGCATCAAAACCTTCTGCTACTGTCCAGGTGTAAGCCACATCAGCACCTAAGTTTGCCGAACTATAATCCTTATAATCTCCTGTAACCACCCCTACATGAGCTCCTAATTTAAAAGCTCCACTTTGAGCATTTGCAAATCCAAAAGCAAAAACTGCTGCTACTGTTAAAATGATTTTTTTCATAGTTTAAATTGTTAGATTAATAATTTATT
>JALRGZ010000229.1 GCA_023253295.1 Flavobacterium sp. | reverse complement strand
TTTTATCTGAGCCCATTCGTTTTCATCTATTTCCTCTCTTTCCACTTTCATGGTGTCAGGCATACGAACGGCCATTTTCATCAACTCGGTTTCATCTGCATCAGCATATACTTCTCTAAGTTGAGCGATGTAGTTTTTTACGATAGGTACATTGACTTTGGTCGAAGTTTGCTCAGCAGTGTTTTCGATAAAAATAGAAAAATCTACTTTTCCTCTTTCCAGAGTTGAGGCAATTTGAGTACGTAAACCCAATTCCATTTCGCGGTAAAGCGATGGCATTCTGACATTTAAATCAAGTCCTTTACTATTTAACGATTTTACTTCGACTGTTATTTTTTTGGTTGGTAATTGCAAAGTGGCTTTACCAAAACCGGTCATAGATTGTATCATATCAATTTCTAAAAAGTGGTCAAAGATACTAAAAAAGTATTCAGTAGTCAGTTTTCAGCTATCAGCCTAAAAATAGCGTTTTTATAATGAAGTTATTTTTCTAATGTTTCAATTACATTCTGAACATTTTGTTTGCTGTTACCAATGTAAATTTTGTCATCGATGATAAAAACCGGTCGGCTTATAAAGGTGTAATGTTCTAAAATGTATTTTTTGAAGTCAGCTTCCGTTAGCTTTTGGTCTTTTAATCCCATCGATTTATACAGCTGTGCCTTTTTACTGAAAAGGGCTTCGTAGCTGCCTGAAAGTTGGTGCATTTCTTCTAATTCTTCAGCTGTAATTGGATTTTGCTTGATATCATGAAGTTCTAAGTTATGGTTTTCAGGTAACGATTTGATAATTTTTCGACAAGTGTCGCAAGAAGAAAGATGATATACTTTATTGCTCATAATTTTTAATTTCTTTATGCAAAGAAAAATCATTTGTGACTTAAATGCTTATTTTTACGCGAAATTTTTAAACTGATTCAAATGCAACAAGTAATTGAAACTACTTTGAAGTCAAGAAAATTGATTTCAGAATTACTTCAAAAGTATACTTTAGAGCAACTAAATAAAATTCCGGAAGGATTTAATAATAATTTGATTTGGAATGTGGGACATATTATTGTAGCTCAGCAGGTTTTAGTTTATAAATTATCTGCGCTACCAATGATGATTTCTGACACAATGGTAGAAAAATATAAAAATGGTTCTAAACCGGAACAGGACGTTACACAAGAAGAATTAGATGAAATAAAACAATTGCTTTTTGATACAATTCATAAAACGAATTCGGATTATCAAAACGGCCTTTTTAAGGAATATAAAGAATACACCACATCAATAGGTTTTAATTTGAAAAGTGCAGAAGAGGCAATGGTGTATAATAATTTTCATGAAGGACTTCATGTGGGAGTGATGATGGCAATTAAAAAATTTATTTAAATTAAAAAGATTAATTTTAGCAAAAAATACAATGAAAGAGCTATTAGAAATTACCAAAACCAGTAGAAACATGGTTTCTAAGTTGATTCAGGGATATACATTAGAACAATTAAACAAAGTTCCGACAGGATTTAATAACAATTTGATTTGGAATGTAGGTCATATCGTAGTGACACAACAATTGTTGGTATATAAATTAGCGGGCTTACCGATGATGATTTCAGATGAATTAGTTGAAAAATACAGAAAAGGAACTAAAACAGAACATGAGGCAACACAAGAAGAAGTAGACGAAATTTTGACTTTATTACATTCAACAGTTGAACAAACTGCGAAAGATATAGATAATAATTTGTTTCAAAATTTCAATGAATATCCAACGTCTACAGGATTTGTATTAAAAAGCAATAAAGATTCGATGGAGTTTAATAATTTTCATGAAGGACTTCACATAGGAGTGATTATGTCAATGCGAAAATTAGTTTAAATAAGATATAATTTTCTTCCAATACAATAAAAGGGCTTTCGAAAGGGAGCTCTTTTTATTTTGTAATTAAATAATTATCTACTTCTTCATATTTTAGGAGTAAATCCCTTGGTCCATCAACATAAGGAGCAATTTCATAAGAGTTGTAGTGTAATAGAATTCCTTTTTTAGTAAAGAAAATATTTTGCGCTATATGAAAGACATCGTTTTCAAAAAGCATTCCTGTACTGTTTATGGATTGATCTCTGGGAATTTTGAATTTGGTTCTGAATTTGGCTTCCGCAAAAGCTTCAAAAAGATTCCAGTTTTTAAACAACTTTTCATTAGCGATTTCTTTTCCTGTTTTTGGGTCGAAAAGAAGTGAGCGTAAACCTGTATAACCATGTGCTCCACCGGTAAAAGTGTAATGGCTGATTTCGATATTTAAAATATTTTCCGATTGGTATTTAATTTTACCTTCAATATTGGCTTCCCAACCAAAATGATCTTTAGGAAAGTCTCTTTTTAGTTTTTCATAGGCTTGAATGAACGAAGTTGTCAATTGCTCGTAATTTTCGGAAGTGTTTGGTTTGTCGCCAAAATCAACAATTGATTTGATACTGAAGAAAACCGTGTTATTGATACTATCGCCAATGTTGCCAGAATTCTTTGCAATTGGGATATTCAATTGAATGCTTGGGCATTTTTCAATACAGTCAATATTGGTAGTTTTCTCAAAAGATTGATTTTCAAAATTCAATTCTTTGGAACAACTAATAAAAAGTAAAAGTAGAATTGTTGAGATAAAATATTTCATTGATAAAAAAGCTTTTTTTAAAAATCTTGCTTAGGCAAAAATGTCTTAAAAAGTGATTTATAATTTGATTTTTGGAGACGGAAACTGTTACTGCAAAATGCAGTCTTGGATTTAAAGATACTATTTTGAGGCTAAAAATAAAAGCTTAGAAATCGATTTAACAGTTTATTGTAAGTAATAAATGTAACCAACATTTAACCAAACAAGCCAGTCGTTGGCCTTGTTTTCTTTGTATAAATCAGGATTAGGTTTTAAGCCGTCAACCCAATCCGAGAAGTAATATTGAAGGCGTAAATCAATCATTAAATCACTTAAAGGTGCTAGTTTGTAGCGGCTTCCTACACTGGAAACAATAGACCAAACGGTGCCACTTTCACTCGAAAAACCATAGGGACGATTGTCTGTAGGGGTAAGGTATTTAGGATAAGTAGTTAATGGAGTTCCTAGAGGTCCCATGGTAGAGTTGGCTTTGGTATTATAATAACTAAATTGAGCGCCTAGACTCACAAAAGGGCCTAAACTTCCTATTCTTGCTGTAAAATCACGGATACTTAAAGGAAAATATTCTAATTGCATTCCGATGTTAGTTACAGCACTTTCTCCTTTCATGGCTCTTAATTGGTCGGCTTCAAGAGAAGTCCTGTCGGCAGCTACCCATTTGCCAAAATGATCAAACTCGGTTTTGTTATAAGATAGTTCACTTCTTAATTTAAAGTGGTCGTTAAAATAAGTTTCCGGATTGTAACAGTCGCACTCTGCGGTATAAGAGAAGTTAATGTAATGGATGATTCCTATACCAATACCTGTATTACCTGCATTGGTTTTAAAATCATGTCGAACACCGTAATCGGATTGAAAGGCAACAGGTCCGGCTATAGCTCCTATTTCATGAGAAAAACCTAACTGCGCATTAGCTTCACTGGATATTCCAAGTAAAAAAAATACAAACCATAGTGTTAGCCAATTATTTTTAAGCATTTTAGTACTTTTCAGGTATAGACAAAGATATAAAAAACATCAATTAGCATTCTAATTTTAAATAAAGATGTAAAAGTTGTTTTTCTTTAATGTAATGACAAGGATTTTATAAGAGATGATATAATAAATTTTGATTTTTAGGAAGATGTTTCAATTTTAAATAAATCGTCATCTAAAAACACTGTAAATGAAAGGAATTAGCATATAAAATGTAACTTTGTTATAAGTTTACGAAATCGTTTTCTTAACGCTATTAACCAATTAAAAATTATGTCTCAAGCTGTCCAAGATTTTATGAACGGGGTTGCTTTAAAAAACCCTAATGAACCTGAATTTTTACAGGCTGTTTTTGAAGTTGCCGAAACGGTAATTCCTTTTATTGAAGAAAATAAAAAGTATCAGAACAAAATGCTTTTAGAGCGAATGGTTGAAGCTGAAAGAGCCATTTCTTTTAGAGTAACCTGGATTGATGATCAAGGAGCAATTCAAGTGAATAGAGGTTATCGGGTTCAAATGAATTCGGCTATTGGTCCTTACAAAGGAGGACTTCGCTTTCATCCAACGGTGAATTTAAGTGTTTTGAAATTTTTAGCTTTTGAGCAAACATTTAAAAACAGTTTGACAACCTTACCAATGGGGGGCGGAAAAGGAGGATCTGATTTTGATCCAAAAGGAAAATCCGATAATGAAGTGATGCGTTTTTGTCAAAGTTTCATGACTGAATTAGCCAAACATATCGGAGCTGACACCGATGTTCCTGCAGGAGATCAAGGTGTAGGAGCAAGAGAAGTGGGGTATCTTTTTGGTCAATATAAAAGACTTAGAAATGAATTTACCGGAGTTTTAACCGGAAAAGGGATTTCTTTTGGAGGTTCATTAATTAGACCGGAAGCTACAGGTTACGGAGCCGTTTACTTTGCACAAAGTATGTTGGAAACAAGAGGTGAAAGTTTCAAGGAAAAAACAGTTGCCATTTCAGGTTCTGGTAACGTTGCACAATATGCCGCTCAAAAAGCAACTCAATTAGGAGCTAAAGTAGTTACTCTGTCGGATTCATCAGGTTATATTTATGATGAAGACGGAATTGATGCGGATAAATTAGCTCATATCATGTACATTAAAAACGATTTGCGTGTAAGAATAAGCGAATATGTAGCAAAATACCCTAATGCTAAATACGTTGCCGGTTCTCGTCCTTGGAATGTGAAATGTGATATTGCATTGCCATGTGCAACACAAAATGAACTCAACGAGGAAGAAGCTAAATGTTTAGTGGCCAATGGTTGTATTTGTGTGGCTGAAGGAGCGAATATGCCAACTACTCCAGAAGGTATTGCCGTATTCCATAAAGCAAAAATATTATTCTCTCCGGGCAAAGCTTCTAATGCAGGTGGCGTGGCAACTTCAGGATTAGAGATGTCGCAAAACTCTTTACGTTTGAGTTGGACTGCCGAAGAAGTAGATGAAAAATTAAAAGGCATTATGCTTAATATTCATGCTGCTTGTGTAAAGTACGGAGCAATGGCTGATGGTTATATCGATTATGTAAAAGGTGCCAATATTGCTGGTTTTGTAAAAGTAGCCGATGCGATGCTTGCTCAAGGCGTAGTTTAAAGTTTTAGTTTTTTTAGTTTTTTAAACTGGTCCTTAGTGCTAACCGATAAGTACTAAGGACCTTTTGTTTATTTTTGTATTTTATTTGATTTAAACTATTTATGCAAATTAAGACTAAAGCAATTGTTATTTCGGCTTTAAAATACCAGGAAAAGAGTTTGATTGTAAAATGTTTTACGTTGTCGAATGGTTTAAAATCTTATTTTGTTCGTGATGCTTTTTCGAGTAGAAAAACGAGTCAAAAAATAGCGTATTTTCAGCCAATGACCATTTTGGAAATTGAAGCCAATCATAAGAACAAAGGGACTTTGGAAAATTTTAAGGAAATTAAAATTGCCAATCCTTTTCATACCATACATTCCGATATTTATAAGAGTACTATAGTGCTATTTCTGTCTGAAATTCTGCATAATTCTATCCATGAAGAAGAAAAAAATGAATCCCTTTTTGTTTTTTTAGAAACCGCTTTACATTGGTTGGACGAACATGAGGATATGGCTAATTTTCATTTGATTCTAATGCTGGAAATGACTAAATATTTCGGTTTTTATCCTGATGTTTCGGATATCGATATGCCTTTTTTCGAAATGAATGAAGGCGTTTTTGCACCATTCCAAGCAATTGGTTCTTTGAGTGAGCACGAGACACAATTGTTTAAAAAACTGATCAATTTAAAATTAGACAACAGTCAAAAAGTATTTCATGTTGTCGAAAGACAAATACTTTTGAAAATCCTGATTGATTATTATGTTTTTCATTTGGATGGTTTTAAACGTCCAAAATCGTTAGAGGTTTTAAAAGAGGTTTTTGTTTAGATTAGTTATCCGTTGATGCCAATTATTTTTTAGGATCAATTTTTAATTTGATTCCAAAAGAAACAATGTCTGGTTCCTGTTCAAAAGAGGGAGTGGTTAAATTAGAACTGTACACATATTGGAATTGAAATTTTAGGTTTTCTGAACCAATTTGAAAGCTAAGTGCAGGTTCTAATAACCAGTGAGCATCATTTGATTTTAAATAATTGGGATCAAAATATTCTGAATTACCGCTTGTGTAGATATCTTTATATTTTAAGTGAACTATTCTTGAAGAAACAGAAATAGAGTAATGTTTTCTACTGTAGCTTAAACTGGGTTGAATTCCAATGCGATTGAATTTGGCTGATACATCGATAGAGTTGGATAATGATAAGTCCTCTGAATCGATTTTTCCAAAACATACTAAACCATAGGTTTCAAAGGTGAAATTACGGGCGACATCCGTAAAATAACCAGCACCGATTTCTATCATACTTCCTTTTGCTTTTAAGTCTTCTGATGCGTCATTTAAAAAGCCGTTTTTACCATTTTTTATCCAGTCTGTATTGAACTGTAAGGCGATATGATTACTGATAGCATGAGCAGCCTGAAGTTCAAATCCTCTGGTGTATTCACTTTCATTGTAGAAGATTCCCAAATTAGTTTGACCTTTTGATTTCATTATAGGGATATTCTGTGAATTAGGGGCGTAGTATTTAGGAGAACAACCCCATAATAGTATTATTGAAATGAGTAAAGTTGTTTTCATAAGTTTAGTTTTAAGTTGAAAATAGAATCGAATAAGAAAGCTTGAATTTTTTAAAACCAGAAGTTTGTTTTAAGAAGAATTTTTTCAGGGATTTTGGATAGTAAAAATATAGCTGTTAAGCTTTGATTATCTTTGTTTTATGCGTAGAATTGAGTATGTTAAATTTAGTTATAATTATTCGTTTTTACTGTTTTTTTAATCTCAATTTAATTGGCATTGATAAAAAACAGCTGTTGGTTTCTTTTTTTTGAGGTAACTACTTGCTTGTAAGATGTTTTTATTAAAAAGCGAACTGTAAATTGTGTTTTTTTACTAAAAACAAGATAACCGAGAGAGTAAATGCTATAAAAATGTGAAATATTGCACATTTACTTCCGACTTTTTTACTCATTTACTCAAAATTCATTACTTTCGCACCTCGATTAAGAAAAGGATACAATGAGTACAAAATTTACTGAATACAAAGGGCTTGACTTGCCAACGGTAGCGTCGGAAGTTCTGGATTTTTGGAAGCAAGAAAATATTTTTGAAAAAAGTGTGAGCACTCGTGAAGGAAATGCTCCTTATGTGTTTTTTGAAGGACCGCCTTCGGCAAATGGATTACCTGGAATTCACCACGTAATGGCACGTGCTATTAAGGATATTTTTTGTAGATATAAAACTCAAAAAGGTTTCCAAGTGAAGCGTAAAGCAGGTTGGGATACCCACGGTTTACCTGTAGAATTAGGTACCGAGAAAGAATTAGGAATTACTAAAGAAGATATCGGAAAAACTATTACAGTTGCTGAATACAATGAAGCCTGTAAAAGAACAGTCATGCGTTATACAGATGTATGGAATGATTTGACCGAAAAAATGGGTTATTGGGTAGATATGGAAGATCCATATGTGACTTATAAACCAAAATATATGGAAACGGTTTGGTGGCTTTTGAAACAAATCTATGATAAAGATTTGATGTACAAAGGCTATACGATTCAGCCCTATTCTCCAAAAGCAGGAACAGGATTGTCTTCGCATGAGGTGAATCAACCGGGTTCCTATCGCGATGTGACGGATACGACTATCGTGGCGCAGTTTAAAGTGATTGCTGAAAGTTTGCCAAGCTTTTTAGAAGGTTTTGGAACTATTCACATCATGGCGTGGACGACTACTCCTTGGACTTTGCCTTCGAACACTGCTTTAACAGTTGGTCCTAAAATCGACTATGTTTTAGTTAAGACTTTCAACCAATATACTTTTGAGCCAATCAATGTAATTTTGGCTAAAAACTTAGTGGGTAAACAGTTCGGTAAAACATATTTTGCTACTGAAGAAGCTGCTGATTTTGAAAATTACAAAGCAGGAGATAAAAAAATCCCTTACCAAATTTTAACTGAAGCTAAAGGTGCTGATTTAGTAGGCATCCGTTACGAGCAGTTATTGCCTTGGGCATTGCCATACCAAAATCCGGAAAATGCGTTTAGAGTAATTTCTGGAGATTTCGTTACTACCGAAGACGGTACAGGTATCGTACATACCGCTCCGACTTTTGGTGCTGATGATGCTAAGGTAGCCAAAGAAGCTACACCTGAAGTACCGCCAATGTTGGTTTTAGATGAAAATGGTACTCCGGTTCCATTAGTAGATTTACAAGGTAAATTTGTTCCTAGTTTAGGGGACTTTGGAGGTAAATATGTTAAAAACGAATATTATGATGCCGATCAGGCGCCAGAGCGTTCGGTTGATGTAGAAATTGCTATCCTTTTAAAAGAACAAAATAAAGCGTTCAAAGTAGAGAAATATGTGCACAGTTATCCACACTGTTGGAGAACAGATAAGCCTATTTTATACTATCCTTTGGATTCTTGGTTTATCAAAATTACTGA
>JALRGZ010000163.1 GCA_023253295.1 Flavobacterium sp. | reverse complement strand
ATTTGCTGGTGGTAAAAATAATCCAAGAGCAGCAGCTAAAATTGCTGCATATCCTGGCGCTTACTCCAAAACAACTTCTACGGAGTTCTCGGGTTCTTGGAATGTTTCCGCTTTAGTCGCTACCGATTTGGCCGCTAGAGGAATAGATGTAAAGGATGTTACTTATGTGGTCAATTATCATTTACCAGATACTTATGAAAATTATGTTCACCGTAGTGGTAGAACAGCCAGAGCAGGTGCAAAAGGATTATCGTTAACTGTTTTACAGGCAGAAGAAGAGGTTGAAATAGCTGATTTTGAAAGAGAGCTAGGAATTCAATTCAAGCCATTTGCTAAACCCTCTGTAGCCAGTATTGAAGACAATAATACCTTACTTTGGGCAAAACAAATTTTCAAAACTAAGCCTAACCATGAGGTTGATACCGAATTAAAAAACAAAATTAAAACCATATTTCATCATTTGACCAAAGATGAGTTGGTTGAAAAAATTCTAGCTAATTATTTATTGCAAAATAAAAGCCAAGTAATAGAAAAACCAGTTAAGAAACAAAAAACTAAAAATAAAAACTAAAACTGTAAGACATCCTTTTACCCCAAGTGAAAGATGTTATTTTTAAAATTAAAAAATTATGGAAATCGTAATAATCGGAGGCGGTTTTGCTGGAATGAACCTTGCAAAGGAGTTGTTAAATCAAGACGGAGTTCATGTAACTTTGGTAGATAAAAACAATTATAATTTTTTCCCACCACTTATTTATCAAGTAGCTACAGCTTATTTAGAGCCGTCAAGTATTAGTTATCCTTTTAGAAAATTTTTCTCTGGAAAAAAGAATCTTCAATTTCGTTTAGGAGAATTAATTGAAGTAGTTCCTACTGAAAACAAAGTTATTTTAAGCAACGGTGAACTGAATTACGACAAATTAGTTTTTGCAACGGGAGCTGAGACGAGTTATTTTGGAATGGAAAATGTTCGTAAAAATGCCATCCCAATGAAAACTTTGAACGATGCTATAGTAATGCGTAACACTTTACTGAAAAACTTGGAAAAAGCAGCTATTACTAAAGATATCCGTAAACGAAGAAAATTATTGACTGTTGTTGTTGCTGGTGGAGGACCTACAGGAGTAGAAATTTCAGGAATGTTTGCTGAAATGCGTAAAAATATTCTTTTAAAAGAATATCCTGAATTAGAAACCACAGCTAGTAACATTTATTTAGTTGACGGAGCGCCAGCTTTGTTAACTCCAATGAGTAAACAATCTCAGGAAGACACCTATAAGGCTATTACTGATTTAGGTGTTATTGTAAAGCTAAACAACAATGTAGTGGATTATGTAGATGACACCGTACATTTTGCAAATGGAGAAACTATTCAAACAAAGAACCTAATCTGGGCAGCAGGGGTTACTGCACGTGAATTCAAAGGAATTCCGGCTGATGCTTATGGTCGTGGAAAACGTCTAAAAACAGATGCATATAATAAAATTGAAGGAACCGCTAATATTTATGCCATTGGAGATACCTGTATCCAGTTTAACGACGAAAGTTTTCCTAACGGACATCCACAAGTGGCTCAGGTAGCAATCCAACAAGGAGTTAATTTAGCTAAAAACTTTAAAAATGCTATTTATCAAAAACCATTAGTTCCATTTAAATATGTTGATAAAGGTTCAATGGCAATCATTGGAAAAGCGAAAGCGGTAGTTGACTTACCAAAACCAAAAATGCACTTTAAAGGAACATTCGCCTGGATGATTTGGTTGTTTATTCACTTAATTTCATTAATTACGTATAGAAATAAAGTAAAAACTTTTTACAACTGGATGATTGCATATTTTGCTAAGGACAATTCATTGCGGATGATTATCAGACCTGATAAAAAAATCAAAACTGAAGATGTTGCAAAATAATCGCTCTTATTAAAATAGTAAAACCGATACATTATTTGTATCGGTTTTTTTATAATTACAAATCCAATTTCATGTAAAAGAAAAATTAAATACTAATCAAATAACTCTCCTTATAAATTTTCTGGTAAATATCTTTGCTAAACATATACAATTGGGACGGTTTTTTAGAAACGCCCACTTGTTTTTCATCCAGAGCAATAATGTATTTTTTTGTAATCAATTTTCTTCTAAAATTTCTGTTGTCAATTTCAACTCCCAGAATAGCTTCATAAGCATCTTGCAAGTCTTTAATGGTAAATTTATCAGCCAGTAATTCAAAAACAATTGGTTTAGACAAGGCATCTTCTTTTAAATCGGCATAGGCTTCATCAATTATTTTTCGGTGATCAAAACCCAATTGAGGCAATTGATTTACCGGAAACCATCGAGGTTTATATGAATTATTTTCTATTTGAACTGCATCAGTAGGTAATAGAATATAATACGCTATAGTGATGGTTCTTTGGTTGAAATGTTCGTGTTCAGCCCAAATAATATCTTTTTCATTCTTCAAACGATTAGGATCACCAAAAATCCTGAACTGCTTTTTGTACAAATTATTCAATCCTGTTAACTCTTCTAAAACCCTATTAGCAGTCTCGTCTATCGTTTCATTTTCTAAAGTGTGAAATCCTTTTAAAACATAATCATTGACAACCGGAATTTCTGAACCTTCTAATTTTAAATAGCGCTCAATCAGTAAAACGTTTAATGATTTTGTGGTTTTGTCAAATCCAAAAATGACACAGTCTACGGATATATTTGGAATTATTTCGGCTTTCATATTGATTTTTAACCGAATCTATCGGTTTTAGTTGATTTTGTAAAAAAACAAATTTAACAATTTAATTCGAATATAAATATACTCTTTTTGTTTGTGAAATTTTAATTAAACGTACATGTAACTATTTATATTTATCATTTTTATTTTTTATGATTTTATATAAAATAAATAACTATATCTGTAATATATCTATTATAAGATTACTTAAATCAAAAAAATATTAGCTTTTTTTTATTGTATATTGAAATTAAATAATACATTTGGAAAATAATAGTCAAAATGACGTTTAATAAAAATACTAGCTTTACCAACTGCAAACCATGAAAAAAAATATTAAAAAGCAATCTTATTGGAGTAATAAAAAAGCTGTTTGGATAATCATTTTGTATAGTATCTGTTTGAGTTTAAAAGCACAAGTTGTTATTACAAATTCCAATTTTTCATTAGGAACAACAGGTAGGATAGGAGTTGGGCTTTCGCCAAATGGGGAAGGAAACAATTGGAAACCATTAAATTTATCAGGTCAAGGTTCGTTAGGCGGACGTATGGAACAAGTAGATTATATTGATATTTTGCCAGCAATCCATTTTACGCCAAAAATTATTGGAAAAGATAGTACCAATGTTACTTTTCAAATGCGTTTAGGAATGTATTCAGCTAACGGACAATTTGTTGGAAATGTCAGCAGCCGTTCTAATAACGGATTAACTTTTATTTTACCAGAAGCTTATGTTGAAGCAACCAATATCTTAGGAAGTAAATGGTCGGCTTGGGCAGGTTCCCGCTTTCGAAGATACGATGATATTCATATTAGTGATTATTTCTATTTTGATGATCATTCTTCTCAGGGTTTTGGTGTAAAATATAAAAATACCGAATTGACGATGCTAATGCCTGCGTCATCAGATTCTACAGGAGTCTTTCCGTACAATTATCAAGTTACCGTTGCAGGAGCAACCAATCCTGCAATTAGACAACGTATGGTTTGGATTGGAGAACATAGTATGCATTTTAAAAATAATCAAACGCTTAAACTTCTAGGAGAATTTCATTATGTTTCTAAAAGTTCCGAAGCTGTTTCTAAAAATTATCCTTCTGATAATGGTTGGGTAGCAGGAATTAAATACAATAGTCCGTTTAAAACAGTGAAACCGGGTTCGTTTAACCAAATTTCTGCACGATTTGGTACAGGAATTGCCAATGGTGGCGATAACGGAAACACTTTTACCTGGGCTACTTATGGTGCCCCGGATTCTGAAGGGAAATATACCAAGGCTTATTCTTTTACAATGGTGGAACATTTTTTACTAAATATATCAAACAAGTTCAGTATCAATGGTTATGGTGTTTTTACCAAAAGTAAAGGTGGATCATCAAGTACTAATACTGATGAGTACTTTAATGGCAAACAATTGTACAATCAAAAGACTGATTTTGTAGTTGGTGTCCGTAACTTTTTTTATGTAACCAATTGGTTTCACCTGATTCAGGAAGTGCATTATGCCACCAGAAAAGATGGTGATAATCCAGAAGCGAGTATGTGGAAATTTTCATTAGTGCCTACTTTAGTTCCCTTAGGAAAGAGAGATCCCTGGAGTCGTCCTCACATTCGTTTAGTTGCCACTGTAGCACGCTATAATGATTTTGCTAAAGACCATAATTATTCACCGTTTCTGCAAATCAATCAAAAACGTTGGGGTTCGTATTTAGGTGTCAGAACCGAATGGTGGCTTTTTTAGAATAACATTTTAAAATCATTTTTAAATTAAAATACAAAAACAATTATGCCAATTTTTGGAACATCTATTTTATCATTTATTCCTGCTTGGACAGCAGAGGGTGGAGCATTTGCTATAAAAAAAACAGCCGAATATGGTTTTGATATGCTCGAAATCAATTTACCGGCCAGTTTAAATTTTGATTCAAAAACTGTAAAGGAACAATTGACAGAACACAGAATTTTGGGGCGCTGTAGTTTTAATTTACCTAAAGATTGTCACATCCCTTTTTATCCTGAAAAAGCAACTGCAACTATCAAAAAAGTATTAGATAAAGTAGCTGAAATGGAAAGCGATTTTTTAGGTGGTGTTCTACATTCAGCTATTGGAACTTTTACAGGTACTCCTTGTACAACGGATGAAAAATGGATTGTAGAACAAGTATTAGCCGAAGTTAGCAATTATGCTTTAAAGCAAAATATCACTATTGCAATTGAGCCGATAAACCGTTATGAAAGTTATGTTTATACTTCGGCATCTGAAGTTTTAGATTCAATTAAAAAAATTGGCAATCCTAATTTAGGTTTGCATTTGGATACTTTTCACATGAATATTGAAGAACCTAATTTCTATAACCCAATTATTGAAGCTGGTGATAAACTAAAACACATTCACATCACCGAATCGGATAGGGGAATGACTGGAGAAGGCAACGTACATTGGGATGATTTTTTCAAAGCTTTAGCACAAATCAATTACCAAGGACCATTGGTTTTAGAAAATTTCTCTTCTGAAATCAAAGCATTGGTTGGGCCAACTTCTTTATGGCGACCTTCCAAATACAATTCCGAATATTTAGCTAAAGGAAGTTTGAATTTCATGAAAAGTATGGTTCTTAAACATTACAAAAACAATTAATTATATCACTTTATCACACACAAAAAATAAAAACAATGGAAACAAAATTGAAAGCAGTTTGTTTTGGAGAAATCCTTTTTGATGTATTTCTGGAGCATAAAAAAATTGGCGGAGCACCACTTAATGTAGCTAGCCGACTAAAAGCACTTGGCGGAGATGTGGCTATGATTAGTGCAGTAGGAGCGGATGCTAATGGAGAAAAATTAACTAATTATCTCGAAAATTCAGGCATTAACACCACAGGAATAGAAATAAAAGAAGCTTATCCAACAGGGATTGTCAACGTGATTTTAAACGAAAAAGGAAATGCTTCTTATGACATTCAATACCCATCAGCCTGGGATAAAATTGAAATTTCTGCTGTAACTAAAACAATTGTAGAACAAGCCGATTTTCTAGTTTACGGAAGTTTATCCTGTAGAGATGCTGTTTCTAAAAAAACATTATTAGAATTATTGGCTTTGGCCAAATACAAAATATTTGATGTTAATTTGAGAGTACCGCATTATACCAAGAAAAACGTTTTGGACTTGCTACAAGCTGCAGATTTTATCAAATTCAATGATGAAGAACTTTATGAAATTTGCGAAGGATTGGGTTCTGAAATAAAATCATTGGAACAAAATATCAAATTTATTGCCGAGCAAACCAATACTGATACCATTTGTGTAACCTTAGGGGCTCATGGAGCCATTTTGTATTACAATAAAAAATTCTACCATAATTCTGGATTCAAAGTGCATGTTGTAGATACTGTAGGTTCAGGTGATTCTTTCTTAGCTTCTTTGATCATTAAACTTTTGAGCGGAAAAGACCCTCAATATGCTATCGACTTTGCCAGTGCTATTGGTGCTATTGTAGCACAAAGTGAAGGAGCTAATCCGATTATTTCATCATCAGAAATCGAATCATTTTTAAGTGGATTTGAATATCAATCATTAACAGAGGTTGTTCAATATTAACCAAAAAATTAAAAAATAAAACAATGACTCAATTCGAAAAAACAGCCGTAATTAGCGATGAAATTCATCAACAAGATGTAATTAATTCAATGAAATTCAACACAATTAAAAAGAAGAGTTTATCCCAAAAAATACCTGTTGTAAGCAAAGAATACTTATTTCAATTTGTTATCATAACGGTCTTATTTGCTCTCTGGGGAATTGCTAATGATTTGACCACTCCAATGGTTTCTACATTCAAAAAAGTAATGCCTGAACTTTCTAATACTCAAGCCTCATTAGTGCAATTTGCCTTTTATTTTGGTTATTTTTTTATGGCATTACCAGCGGCTTTATTTGTTAGAAAGTTTAGTTATAAATCGGGAATTATATTGGGTTTACTATTGTATGCAACAGGGGCGTTCTTGTTTTATCCTGCTGCGCATTACCAAAGCTATACTTTTTTTCTGGTTTCATTATGGGTTATAACCTGTGGTTTAGCATTTTTAGAGACGACTTCAAATCCATTAATTTTATTTTTAGGAAATAAAGAAACTGCCACGCAACGATTAAATTTAGCGCAGGCATTTAACCCGGTTGGAGCCATAACAGGATTAATAATGGCGCAGTTTTTAGTTATTAAAGAAATCAAATCAGATGATTATTCAGCCGAAGCTTTTAAAGCATTATCATCATCCGAATTAGCTAGTATCAGAGAAAATGATTTAGGAGTTATTAGTATTCCTTACATCGGATTAGGAATATTTGTTTTAGTAATTTTGGTAATTATTTTTTTAACAAAAATGCCTAAAACAGCGCATGAAGATAAAATGTCAATAGGAGAATCTTTCAAAAAACTATGGGCTAATAAAAATTACAAATATGGAGTTCTTGCACAAGCATTTTATGTTGGAGCACAAATCATGTGTTGGACTTTTATATTTCAATATGTTGATAATGTCAATAAAACCTTTGGGTTAGAATTAACAGCAACCTATTATAATATAGCCGCTATGATACTATTTTTATCAGGCAGGTGGATTGGAACAGCGATTATGAAAAACACTAATCCATCCAAAATTTTGATGGTATTTGGTATTGGAGGTATTTTATGTGCTTTAGGAGCGATTGTATTACAAGGAATGCCTGGGTTAATTTCATTGATAAGTATCTCCATTTTTATGTCAATTATGTTTCCAACTATCTATGGAATAGCATTAAAAGATATGGGTGACGAAGCTAAAATTGGCTCTGCCGGATTGGTTATGGCTATTGTTGGCGGGGCATTAATGCCGGTTTTACAAGGGAGTATTTTAGATTTAGGAGGTCCTGGATTTTCGGATATTAAAGTTTTTGGATATATACCTGAAGTCAATTTTTCATTCATTTTACCATTGATTTGTTTGGCTGTAGTGGCTTGGTATGGTAAAACAACTCTCAAGTTTTCTAAGTAAAAGATTTATTAAAATAATTTAACCGATATGAACTTTTGAGTTTGTATCGGTTTTTTCTTTTAAAATACATTTATGGTTTCCATAAAAATTTCAGTAATATTAGAAATACAATCTAAAATACGACTTTTTAAAATGAATTATAATTTATATTATGTAAAATAGATTATTTTAAAGAACGCTCTATTCTGTAAAACAACTTCTGTTTTTAAATCATTATTCAAACCCTATTAAAGTATACTATCCAGAAAAATAATAAATTCATAAAAATAACGTTCTCAATATGTTTACACAGAAAGATATAAATCATTTAGTGAAATTGTATTTAAAATTTGTTTATTTATTCTAAGTTTAAACTAAACTATTTTATGATTTTTTTAAATATTTGAAAATTAAAAAAGTATAACTTAGTTAAAGAAATTTCAAGTAACAAAAAATACCACATTAGCTTCATCTTATGAAATTCATTGCCATCTTTTTACTATTCCTAATTCCTTCGCGTTGGGAATCAAATTTTGAAACAGCTAAACAAATAGCTAAAGAAAAAAATCAATTAATTTTATTAAATTTTTCAGGTTCTGATTGGTGTATTCCTTGTATAGCAATGCACCGTGAATATTTTGACAATCCGATTTTTACTGCAATGGCCGAAAAAAAGTTAGTGATGGTTAATGTTGATTTTCCAAGAAAAAAGAAAAATGAACTTTCAGCCGAAATTGCAAAAGGAAACGAAATTCTGGCTGAAAAATACAATAAAGAAGGCAGTTTTCCGCTTACCCTACTCTTAAATTCAGATGGAAAAATCATCAAATCATGGAGTGGAAAACCTAAGGTTTCTGTGGAACAATGGACTCAGGAAATCAAAACTATTTGTGAGACTCAAAAATAACTACTAATGAGAGTCTTTTCTCAATCCCTGAAATTAATGGGGAATAATTTCACTATTTCTGTTGTGGCTGCAGATGAAAATTTTGCTCAGCAAAACATTAATTTAGCTATAGCTGAAATTAGACGTATTGAACAACTTTTCACCACTTATAATGACGATAGTCAAACTAATATAATCAACAAAAATGCCGGAATCAAAGCGGTTTCTGTAGATAAAGAAGTATTTGATTTAATCGAAAGGAGTATTGGAATCTCAAGAATTACACAAGGTGCATTTGATATTTCTTATGGAAGTATTGATAAATCCTTATGGAATTTCGACAAAACGATGACCTCCTTGCCTTCTGCTGAAGAAGCAAAAAAAATGGTTTATCTGATTAATTACAATAATATTATCTTGGATAAAACTAATTATACGGTTTTTTTAAAAGAAAAAGGAATGCGGATTGGTTTTGGAGGAATCGGCAAAGGTTATGCTGCTGAAATGGCTAAAAAACTACTGATTCAAAATAAGGTAACCAGCGGAATTATTAATGCCAGCGGAGATTTAACGACTTGGGGATTTCAACCTAATGGTAAACCATGGACTATTGGAATTGCAAATCCGGACTTACCTGCTGCTGCTTTTTCTTATATAGAAATATCCAATAAAGCAATAGCAACTTCTGGAAATTATGAGAAATTCATCATGATTGATGGCAAAAAATATTCGCACACTATTGATCCCAAAACAGGTTTACCCATCAGTGGAATTAAAAGTGTAACAGTAATAAGTAGTAATGCAGAATTTGCCGACGCTATGGCGACACCCATAGCAATAATGGGAATTAAAGCAGGTTTATATCTTATCAATCAAATACCTGATTTGTATTGTATTATTATCGATGACAACAATACTATTTACACCTCCAAAAATATTAATCTCAAATGAAAAAACAAGCTAAACAAAGCGTTTTAGTACTTTTCAGTATTTTATTGCTGCATTCCTGTACCGTAGTCAAAGAATATCAAAAAGGAAAACTAAACGATTCCGAAATGGTTCTTTCTAATAGAAAAATTGAAAAAACCGAACTAAGTTTCCAATCCTACCGCGAAGGTTCTTCCGGCGCTAATTCTGGTAAAAGTGGTGGCGGTTGCGGCTGTAATTAATCTTAATGCTATAAATCAAAAAAATGAAAAGAATATATATAACTGGTTTTGCTTTATTAGGATTATTTAAAGCTTTTTCACAAACTGTTCCTACCGATTCTACTTCGTATAAAAGCAAAAAAATTAAGATTGACGAAATCAATTTGGTTTCAAGTTATTACAAGCAGGATGGGAATAATGCTGCTGTTACAGGAGGTATTGGATCTGAAAAATTGACTGATATTTCAAATACAATTGATGTGAAATTAATTAGATATAGCAAAGCAGGAAACAAACATACCTTAGATTTAGAAGCCGGTATCGATCATTACAGTTCTGCTTCTTCTGATATGGTTGATTTACAAGCAAATTCTTCGGCCTCTTCAGCTGATTTTCGTTTCTACCCCTCTTTTAATTACACTATTGAAAATGAAAACAAAGGAAATACGATTGGTTTTGGCTTATCTTCATCTACCGAATTTGATTACCAATCTTTTGGTGGAAATATTAATTTTTCTCAAAAAACGAAAAATAGAAATGGAGAATTCTCAGCTAAATTTCAAGCCTTTTTAGATCAGGTCAAATTAGTTAAACCAATTGAATTAAGAGAATATGAAGATGGTTATGGAACAGCTTCAAGAAATACTTTTGCTGGTTCTTTAAGTTATTCCCAAATTATCAATAAGAATTTCCAAGTAATGTTATTAGCTGATCTAATAACACAAAAAGGATATTTAAGCCTACCCTTCCATCGTGTTTATTTTGCTGACAATTCAGTACATCAGGAAAATTTACCTGATAGTCGTTTAAAAATTCCAGTTGCTATTCGTGGTAGTTATTTTTTAGGCGATAGCTTTATTATTAGAGCTTATTATCGCTATTATTCGGATGACTGGAACATCAAATCAAATACAGCTGAATTAGAAATGCCAATAAAACTATCGCCGTTTTTCTCTTTGAGTCCTTTTTACAGGTATTATTCACAAAGTGCAGCTAAATATTTCAAAGCCTACAAAGAGCATACTGAAGCTGATACTTATTATACAAGTAATTATGATCTCTCTAAATTTGACAGTCATTTTTTAGGAATGGGAATGAAGCTGACTCCTATTAATGGTGTGTTTGGTATTAAAGAATTCAACACCTTAGAAATTAGATATGGACATTATTCCAGAACCACAGGTTTAAATGCCAATATTATCAGTTTGAATCTAAAATACAAATAGTTTGTGTATCAACAAACAATTTAGGAGTGCTTGATAAAGCACTCCTTTTTTTTACTACTAAAGCTACAAATTATCACAAAATATTCTTAAGAATTAATTCGTTTTGGTACAAATAATGAAGGTTTATTTACTAATTTTGTAGTCTATTTTATCTATATCCAATGAATATAATTGCAGAACAAATTGCTGATTTTTTAAAAAATTATGCTCCTTTTAATCAGCTTACCTCTGAAGAATTAGCTGAAATAGCTAGCAATATTCGAGTAGTCAATTTAGAAAAAAAACAAACTCTCTTTAAAATTAATGATCCTTTACACGATAGTTTTTATGTTGTTGCTGAAGGGGTTATTAATATTTCAGTTATTGTTGATGCTGAAGAAAATATTATAGATAAATGTCATGAAGGAAGTATTTTTGGTTTACGTCCTTTTTTTGCTAAAAACAATTATAAAGTAACAGCAAAAGCCAGAGAAGAAAGTTTGGTTTATGCCATTCCTATTTCAGTTTTTAAACCTTTATTGGCTAATAATGCCGAGGTTTTAAATTTCCTTTTGGAAAATTTTGCCAGTAATTTACCCGAAGACCGCTCTTCCAAAGGAAATTTAGTTTCAGATAATGGATTTTATTCTGAAAAACAATCAGAAGCACAATTTTTCCAAACCTTAGCCTACAATACCACTCCCCTTTTAGCCACTTCTGATAATACAGCTCAGGAAGTAGCACAATTAATGGCGGAATCTTTAAAAAATAACGTGATTATTTTTGAGAAAAATGGACCAATAGGGATTGTAACACATGCTGATTTAGCCTCAAAAATTGCTACAGGACGTTATCCAATTAGCACTCCTGTAAGTAACATTATGTCATCACCGGTTGTAACTGTTTTGGAAAATGTTTCTTTGGCAGAAGCCCAATTATTGATGCTGAAAAATAATGTGACTCATTTATGTGTAACAATTGATGGTACGGATAAATCTACAATTAAGGGTGTAATCTCTGAGCACGATCTAATTGCAGCTCAAGCTAGTAACCCTGGTGTTTTAATCAAAGAAATCAAGCGTTCTTTATCTTCAAATGAACTAAAAGAAATTCGTCATCGCCTAACAAATTTGATTCAATCGTCCATTCAAAAAAATATTCCTCTAACTCATATCACTAACATTGCAAGTGAAATTAATTTTGCCATATTAAAACGTGCTGTTGAATTGTCTATTTTAGATTTAGGCTCACCTCCTGCCCGATATGCATGGTTAAGTATTGGAAGCCAAGGTCGAAAAGAACAACTTTTACTAACAGATCAAGATAGTATTTTAGTTTTTGAAGATGTGCCTCAAAACAAATACATTGAAGTAAAGGATTATTTTTTAAAATTAGGTAAAAAGACAACTGCAACATTGGAAAAAATTGGCTATGATTTGTGTCCTCATGGACATATGGGGAGTAATATGATGTGGTGTAAATCATTAAGTGACTGGATAAAACAATATAACAATTGGATGAATGCTACCAGGGATAATACAGACAACTTAAGCGGTATTTTCTTTGATTATGAACTAGTTATTGGCGAACAAAAAATAGAAACAGCAATCAATAATATTGTTTTTGAAAACGCAAATAACAACAACCTGTTTTTCGATTTTCTAGGTAATGAAGCTTTAAGAAAAAATTCAGCCTTAAGTTTCTTCAAAAAATTCATTGTTGAAGAAGAAGGTATCAATAAAGATAAATTTGATATTAAAACCAGAGCATTAATGCCTCTTATTGATAGTGCGCGACTTTTAGTTTTGAGTTATGATATCAAAGGAATAAACAATACCTATTCCCGATTCAAACAATTAGCTATTGCTGACCCAAAGCATTCTGAAGTTTATTTGAACTGTGCCGAAGCTTATTTGTTTTTAAGCAGAATAAGAACTTTAGAAGGTTTAAAAAATGAAAATTCCGGACAATACATCAATCTGGAAGAGTTGACTAAAATTGATAGAGAAAAACTTAAAAATGCTTTAATTCCAATGAAAGAATTAGAAGAATTAATTAAGGATAATTTTCAACTGACTCAATTCTCATAAATTATGTTAGATTGGTTAAAACATATAAATAAAGAGCATCCTGAATTCTGGAAAGAATATTTAGCTAAATTTTCCAAGAAGTCAAAACGTTATGTTGTTTTGTCTACGAAAGCTACAGGTGAGTCTCTTGAGAAAGATGTAATCACTTTCATCAGTGCGTTTGCAGTAGAAAACGATACGATTTTAATCAAAGATAGTTTTGAAACTATTTTACTCCAATATCGTTTTTTACACGACAACCAACTTTCTAATGAATACATCATAGAAAGCAGATTATTAAAACTATCCGAACCGGAAGCTTTAAAAGCTTTTGTCGAATATTTAGGTAATGGAATTATTGTAGGACATAATGTTGAATCAGATGTAGCAATAATAAACGCAACCTTAGAACGTATGGAATGTGGAAAATTACGCAATGAAGCTTTAGATATTGACATCATGCATCGTAAATTACATGAACTTCCTGATGATAAAAAATTTTCTCTTGAAGAACTTTCAGACTTTTATAAAATTCAAAAGATAGAAGGTGATTCAGCTACAGAGGACGCATACAAAGCTGCTCTACTATTTTTAAAATTCATTTATTTTTATTTATTATTTATGGGATTTATGTCCATTTGATCTTTTGTTGAAATATGACAACTATTTATTCTTCTCCTTCTGGCTTCCAAAGTCCATTATATATGTACTTTTCTTCAAATTTCGGATGGTTAAGAAGGAATTTTGAAACGATATCATTTGGGTCAAAATGCCAGTGAGAAAAATGGTATTCTGAGTCGTTATGAAGAGTTAATTGGATTTTTTTGAAGTTACAATCAATTGAATCTTTATTTATTTGATCAAGGATGTCTTGTTCAACGTCTAGGTCGATTTATTGTTTAGGTGAAGGACTTCGAATAGGTGATGGACTTGGACCTGTTTGTTAATTATACATATCTAAAACATTGGCTTTAAATTAAGACTTACCTTCTTCTACAAAATCGTTGAGATTTAAGCTCTAAGGACTTATGTTCTGAGTTTAATATTTCGAATTATTTAGATCAGAAGTATCCACTAAGCCAGTTCTTTTTGAAATTGACTTATGACTCGAGGTGTCAAGCACATCCTTGAATATCTTTTTACTTTCTATTCTTGTCATTGCTGCATTTGAAATCTTATCTTGGGTGACGGTCACTTCATTTAATTAATCAACACAATTGCAGGCATTGTTACAAGCGGCTCCCATTTTTTATATTTTTCGGAATTAATATTTAAGCTCACATAAATGGGGTTTTGGGGTTTTGGGG
>JALRGZ010000116.1 GCA_023253295.1 Flavobacterium sp. | reverse complement strand
AAGACAGAAGACAGAAGACAGAAGACAGAAGACAGAAGACAGAAGACAGAAGACAGAAGACAGACATAAAAAAAGAGGTTTTCAAAAATTTGAAAACCTCTTTTTTTATTTTAATCAAAATTGCATTCTGAAATCTGCAATCTAAATTCTAAAATCTTAAATACTATTTAACGTCCATTAATTCAACGTCAAAAATCAAAGTAGCGTTTGGCGGAATCACTCCTCCAGCTCCACGAGAACCGTATCCTAAGTGAGCAGGAATTACAAAACGAGCTTTGTCTCCTACTTGCAATAAAGCAATACCTTCGTCCCATCCTTCAATTACATTACCTTGTCCTAATGGGAATTCGATTGGTTTTTTACGTGGATAAGAACTATCAAAAACTTTTCCGTCCGGCAATTGTCCTGTATAGTGTACAGAAACTGTTTTTCCATTCTCCGCTTTTTTACCCTCACCTCTTTGGATAAATTGGTAACGCAATCCGCTTTCCGTTTTTTGGAATCCTGCAGCTAATTTTTCTAAAGCTTCTTCAGCAGCCGCTTTTTCAGCTTCTAAACGTTTTTTTCTGTTTCCTTCAAAAACTCTAAATGCCTCAACAGCATTCCATTTTTGAGCTTCTTCTCCAACACGAATAATTTCCAAAGTTTCCAAAACATCACCTTGAGCAACTGCATCAACTACTTCTTGCCCTTCGATTACATGACCAAAAACAGTGTGTTTTCCATCCAACCAAGAAGTTGGTACGTGGGTAATAAAAAATTGAGAACCGTTAGTACCAGGACCAGCATTGGCCATAGAAAGAACCCCTGGTTTATCGTGCTTTAAGCTTGGGTGGAACTCATCATCAAATTTATATCCAGGATCTCCAGTTCCTGAACCTAAAGGGCATCCTCCTTGAATCATAAAATCAGGAATTACTCTATGAAAAGTTAATCCGTCATAATATTTTACTCCTTGAGGTTTTTTATTATTTTCTAAATTTCCTTCAGCTAAAGCCACAAAATTACCTACTGTTCCAGGCGTTAAATCGTGAGTTAATTTTACTAAAACCGATCCTTTAGCGGTATTGAATTTAGCGTATATTCCGTTTTCCATTTTTTAAAATTTTTTATTGAAGCGCAAATTTACAAATTATTTTTTTATTCGTTGATGCTTTCTAATGCTTGCCTTTTGTTTTTATAAGTCATTCCATAAACTGCCAAAGCACAAGCTGACAACAAAAGACACCCTAAAGTTACTGCCTGCCATCTGCCAAGTTCCCATAAAAACAAACCATAGGCTGAACCAGCAGCTGTTCCTAAAAAACTAAATGACATAAAAACCGTATTCATTCTGTTTCTCGCTTCAGGTAATATCGAATAAACGCGGGTTTGATTAGAAATATGAACTCCCTGCAAACCTATATCTATAAGTACTATTCCTAATGCAATTCCAACAATAGCATCACATGAAAAATAAAACACTACAAAACTTAAAGCAATTAATATACATCCATAACCTACAGCTATTCTGGAACTTCCTTTATCTCCCAGCCTACCTACCAAAGGAGCAGCTAAAGCACCTGAAGCTCCTATAATTCCAAACAACCCAATTGTAGCACTATTAAATAAAAAAGGTTCTGCCGAAAGCAGTAAAACCATTGTTGTCCAAAAAGCACCAAACTGAGCAAAAGAAAAAACATTAATTAAAGTTGCTTCGCGTAACAAAGGCTGTTCTTTTATCAAAGTAAAAAGCGAACCTATTAACTGACCATAGGATCCCTGAAAAACAGGTTTGTTATATGGAAACTTTTTCTGAATGACAAACAACAAAAACAAACACATCGCTGCAGCTATCCAAAACATCGCACGCCATCCTAAAACCTCACCGATAAAACCACTTAAAGTTCTCGAAAGTAAAATCCCTACTAACAAACCACTCATAATTGTTCCCACAACTTTTCCTCTTTGTTCCGGCTCACTCAAAGAAGCTGCCAAGGGTAAAATAAGCTGAGGAACAATAGAACTAATCCCAATTAATAGCGAGGCAATTTCCAAAATGAGAAAATTTTGAGCAGTAGCTGCAACAATCAGAGCAATTACCGTTGCAAAAGTAGTTATTAAAATTTGGCTTTTTCGTTCAATTTTATCTCCTAAAGGAACCATAAAAAACAACCCAATAGCATAACCTGCCTGAGTAAGATAAGTAATTGTTCCTGCTTCAGAATTAGGGATGCTAAATTCATTTGCAATCAAAACAATTAAAGGTTGACAATAATACAAGTTAGCTACTATTAATCCAGTAGCTACAGCCATGAAAAGGACATTGTTTTTAGATAAACGCATTTTGAAAATAATGTAAATTAAGATTTTCCGTAGAACGTATTTTTGCTAAAAAAGAAACAAAAAATCACTAAAACAGTAAAATCTGCCTTAATACAACTCCTCTCTTTTATACTTTAAAGACTGTAAAATTAGCCATAAAGAAAACCTCAAAGAAACTATTAGGAAAACTTTATAATTTAAATGCTTAAAAATTCTCCACAGATTTAAGGAAACATTATTGGAGAACTACATCTAAAAACACAGGAAAAATCAATAATAAATATCCAAGATGATATTAGACTTTGAATTATCAATCCACTTTTGAATTCTATTATAATAAATTTCATTTACCATCGGACAACCTAAACTATTACAGATATAAGTATTCTGTTCTTCATAAGGCACTTTATTATATTGATGCAAAACTATATTTCGCAAAAAAGCATTACTATTAGTTGATTCTAAACCGTATAACTTGTAGGCTTTTCCATATTCACCAAAATAACTTTTACCTATATAATACTTTCCTAAAGAAGTACAATAGGAATTATTTTCGTTGCTAAATTTCAAATCACTATAAAAACCGGAACCAAGACCATGAGCCACCAAACCCTGATCGATAATTCTATCATTTTTGAGATCGTAAACAAAAAAGCGATTTCTCCCCGACATGATTTTCATATCCAGCAAAAAAGCGATTTCATTATTAAATTTAGGATTAGTTTTCAACATTGACTTTATTGCAACCACTTGTTCCGAAATTCTTTCTTCTTTGATTGCCAACTCCAATCGAGTTACATTCGGAATCTTTCGAACACTTTTGGAACTCACTCCAAAACCACACAATATTCCTATTGCAAATACACCTAATATTACATTCTTCATCAACAACGGTTAAGTTTATACTGTAACATAAAGACCTAATTCTTAAATTAAAATCTTTATTCAACAGCTATATTATAAATATGGGACGCCCAAAAATATTATTTTTTTCAATTCAAAAGACAAGTTTTAATATTTTAACACTCTAATATCCAGAAATTTAATCTCAACCTACTAGAATAAAGCACAATACCAGATAAGCTCCTAAAAAACTTTGTAACTTTGTCACTTCAAAATTTAGACAATAACTCATGCGAATTGACATTATTACTGTTTTACCGGAATTATTACGCAGTCCATTTGAGGCTTCAATCATGAAACGAGCAATAGACAAAGGCTTAGTTGAAGTTCATATTCATAATTTAAGAGATTACACTACTAACAAACAAAAAAGTGTAGATGATTATCCTTATGGTGGTGGAGCAGGAATGGTAATGACGGTGCAACCTATTGACGATTGCATTACGCATTTAAAAACTCAAAGAACCTATGACGAAATCATTTATATGTCGCCTGATGGTGAAACTTTGAACCAAAAAATGGCAAATACCATGTCGATGTATGAAAACATCATCATTCTTTGTGGACATTATAAAGGAGTCGATCAAAGAGTTCGCGACCATTTCATTACCAAAGAAATATCAATTGGAGATTATGTATTAAGCGGTGGAGAATTAGGAGCTCTGGTTTTATCCGATGCCTTAATCCGATTAATACCAGGTGTTTTAAGCGATGAAACCTCTGCCCTAACCGATAGCTTTCAGGATAATTTATTATCAGGACCTATTTATACAAGACCAGCAGATTACAAAGGATGGAAAGTTCCTGAAGTATTGACTAGTGGAAACTTTGCTAAAATTGACAAATGGAGAGAAGACATGGCGTATGAACACACTAAAAACAGACGTCCTGACTTACTTGATTTATAAGACTTTAGAAATTTAGGCTTCAAGTAAAAAATTATTAATTATTAATTGTTAATTAAGAAATTAAATTTTACTTTTGCCGCCACATTTGATTAACCTCTGGCGATACCCGTGAATGTTAGTCCGATATTAATCCAAAATTAGCATTAAAATGGCAAATTTAGTAGATTTCGTTAATAGCGAATTTGTTGCAAAAAAAGATTTCCCTGATTTCGGAGCTGGAGATACTATCACAGTTTACTATGAAATTAAAGAGGGTGAAAAAACAAGAACTCAGTTCTTTAAAGGAGTTGTAATCCAAAGAAGAGGTACTGGAAGTACTGAAACTTTTACAATCCGTAAAATGTCTGGGGCAGTAGGTGTTGAGCGTATCTTCCCTATCAACTTACCAGCTTTACAAAAAATTGAAATCAATAAGAAAGGTGCTGTACGTAGAGCTAGAATTTTCTACTTCAGAGAACTTACTGGTAAAAAAGCAAAAATCAAAGACAAAAGAAGATAATCATTTATCTCTTTATCATAAAAGTCCCGATAGTATCGGGACTTTTTTTTTATAACAAATCACTCAAAAAGAGCCTCCCAAAACAACTATTTCTTAAAAAAATAACATTTTAAAGGATTGTCGTTAGTATTCACATAAATCACTTATTTCTATAACAAACCAGACAATATTTTGCTCTGATTTACATATATTTGCAACGCTTTATTCAAGGCAAACATTACTGTTCACATTCTTCCTCGAAGAATTACGATTATAAAATAAAAAAAATGACACAAAAATCAAAGATTGTTTACACATTAACTGACGAAGCACCTTTGTTAGCTACTTATTCGTTTTTACCAATTGTTGAAGCTTTCACGGCTACTGCAGGAATCGAAATTGAAACTGAAGACATTTCAGTTGCAGCTCGTATCCTTGCAAATTTCCCTGAATCTTTAACTGAAGAACAAAGAGTAAAAGATTCTTTATCTGAATTAGGAAAATTAGCTACTGCTCCAGAAGCAAACATTATCAAATTACCAAACGTTTCTGCATCTGTTCCCCAATTAAAAGGAGCTATTGCTGAATTACAAGCTCACGGATACAACGTTCCTAATTACCCAGAGAACCCACAAAATGATGCTGAAGCTGCTATCAAAGCAAAATACGCTAAAGTATTAGGTTCTGCTGTAAATCCTGTTTTACGCGAAGGAAACTCTGACCGTAGAGCTCCTAAAGCAGTTAAAAACTACGCTAAAGCTAATCCTCACTCAATGGGAGCTTGGTCTGCCGACTCTAAAACAACAGTTGCTTCTATGGAAAATGGAGATTTTTACGGAAGTGAGCAATCACTTACTATTGCTGAAGCTACTGATGTTAAAATCGAATTTGTTGCACAAGACGGAACAACTACAGTTCTTAAAGCTAGCACTCCATTAAAAGCGGGTGAAATTATCGATAGCTCAGTAATGCACTTAAATGCTTTGAAATCTTTCGTAGCACAAACTATTGCTGAAGCAAAAGCGCAAGGTGTTTTACTTTCTGTTCACTTGAAAGCGACTATGATGAAGGTTTCTGACCCAATCATCTTTGGAGCAATCGTAGAAGTTTACTTTAAAGATGTATTCGAAAAATACGCAACTTTATTTACTGAATTAGGAGTAAACACTAAAAATGGTTTAGGAGACGTATATGCAAAAATTGCAGGTAACGCACAAGAAGCTGAAGTAAAAGCCGCAATCGATCAAGCAATTGAAAATGGTCCAGCTTTAGCTATGGTAAATTCAGATAAAGGAATTACTAACCTTCACGTACCATCAGATGTAATTGTGGATGCTTCTATGCCGGCAATGATTCGTACTTCTGGACAAATGTGGAACAAAGAAGGAAAACCACAAGATACTATCGCTATTATTCCAGATCGTTCTTACGCTGGAGTATATACAGCTACTATCAATTTCTGTAAAAAACACGGTGCTTTTGACCCAACTACAATGGGATCTGTTCCAAATGTAGGTTTGATGGCTCAAAAAGCAGAAGAATATGGTTCTCATGACAAAACATTCCAAATGTCAGCTAACGGAGTGGTTCGTGTAGTAGATGTTAACGGAAACGTATTGATGGAGCAAGCAGTTGAAGCTAATGACATTTTTAGAATGTGTCAGGCTAAAGACGCTCCAATTCAAGACTGGGTAAAACTAGCTGTAAACAGAGCTCGTTTGTCTGATACTCCTGCTGTTTTCTGGTTAGATGAAAACAGAGCTCACGACAGACAATTAATCGAAAAAGTGAACACTTACTTAAAAGATTACGATACAACTGGATTAGACATCCGTATCTTAAACCCAATTGCTGCAACTGAATTCACTTGCGAAAGACTTATAAAAGGATTAGACACTATTTCCGTAACTGGTAACGTATTACGTGACTACCTTACTGATTTATTCCCAATTTTAGAAGTTGGTACTTCTGCTAAAATGTTATCTATCGTTCCATTAATGAATGGTGGTGGATTGTTCGAAACGGGCGCAGGTGGATCAGCTCCTAAACACGTGGAGCAATTTGTAACTGAAGGATATTTACGTTGGGATTCATTAGGAGAATTTTTAGCTTTAGGTGCTTCATTAGAGCACTTAGGACAAAGTTTAAATAACGAAAAAGCAATTGTTCTTTCTGAAACTTTAGATCAAGCTAACGATGCTTTCTTGCAAAACGACAAATCTCCAGCTAGAAAAGTAGGTCAAATTGACAACCGTGGTTCTCACTTCTACTTAGCTTTATATTGGGCTCAAGCTTTAGCAGCTCAAGATAAAGATGCTGATTTGAAAGCTATCTTTACTCCTATCGCAAAAGAATTGACTGAAAACGAAGCTAAAATCGATGCTGAATTAATTGGTGCTCAAGGGAAACCTCAAGAAATTGGTGGTTACTACCAGCCAAATCCTGCTTTAGTAAGCAAAGCAATGCGTCCTAGCACTACTTTCAATACTATTCTAGATAAAATTGCCGCTTTAAAAACAGCATAAGTATTTTATCTTCTTCATACTTTAAAGACAACTCGAAAGGGTTGTCTTTTTTTTACTCAAGATTCATTTAGAAATAATACTTTTGTCACATATTTCTATACAAATGAAAAACACAGCATCTACAATAGTAGCATTCACTTCCTATCAAAAGTTTGCTATATTCATCTTAGCCATTACCCAATTTACTGTAATTCTTGATTTCATGGTCATGTCTCCATTAGGGGATATACTCATGAAGAGCATGAGAATAAAACCTTCGCACTTTGGATTAGTGGTTTCCGCTTATGCGTTTAGTGCCGGAATTTCAGGTTTACTGACAGCTGGTTTTGCGGATAAATTTGACCGAAAAAAATTATTATTATTTTTCTATACCGGATTTATCATCGGAACAATTTTATGCGGATTGGTAACATCCTACCCTTTTTTGGTAGCAGCCAGAATCATTACCGGATTATTTGGAGGAGTAATTGGTTCTATATCTATGGCAATTGTAACTGATTTATTCACAATGCAACAACGCGGCCGCGTAATGGGTTTTATCCAAATGGCTTTTGGCGCAAGCCAAATCTTCGGAATTCCGTTAGGTCTTTATATCGCCAACGCCTGGGATTGGCACGCTCCATTTTTATGGGTAGCTGCAATGGCAGTTGTAATTGCGATTTTGATTGCTCTAAAACTAAAACCCCTAACCGAACATCTTGCTATTCAAAAAGAAAATTCCGCTTTTCAACATTTACTACATACTATTAGTAAAAAAGAATACCGAATCGGATTTGCTGCAACTGCCGTACTTTCTATTGGTGGTTTTATGTTAATGCCTTTCGGAAGCGCCTTTGCAATCAATAACCTTAAAATAACAGAAGCCGAACTTCCACTAATATTTATGATTGCCGGACTTTCGACTTTAATCATCATGCCAATAATTGGAAAAATAAGCGATAAAATAGACAAGTTCAAAATTTTCACTGCAGCTACTATTTGGACGATTTGTACAGTTGCAATTTATACCAATCTTGCAGAAACGCCCTTCTGGCTGGTTGCCGTTATTAATGTGTTAATGATGATGGGGGTGATGAGCCGAATGGTTCCTTCAACAGCTTTGGTCACTTCGGTTCCAGCTAAAGCCGATCGTGGTGCTTTTATGAGTATCAATTCATCTTTACAACAAATTTCAGGAGGTATTGCTGCAGCATTTGCAGGCACAATTGTGGTACAAAAAGACAATTTCAGTCCATTAGAACATTACAACACCTTGGGTTATATTATTATTGGAATCTCATTACTTGCCATATTTTTATTAAATCGTGTCAACCAGCATTTAAAGAAAAATCCAGAACAAGCTACCGAAGCTAATATTAGCATTTCTGAAGCATAAAAAAAACGCCCATACAATAATATAAGAAATTAACAGTTGTTTAATTGAATTTCCTCGGTAAATACTGGAAATTTGCATCTCAAACTCCGAAAAATGATTACAAAAAAAACGATCAGCCTTTTTGTTTTTCTATTTATTTGCCTTTCAGTATTGGGACAAAACACCAATAACAAAGAATCTTCTAAGCAAAAATTCACTTTAAGTGGCATTATTACCGATACCAAAAACAACGAAACCTTAATTGGTGTCAATCTCTATTTTCCGGAATTAAAAATCGGAACCACAACCAATGAATATGGTTTTTATTCGATAAGCATTCCTAAAGGAGAGCATAAAATAAACATCAGTTATATAGGTTATCAAAATTTCGAAAAGAACATTTCCTTATCACAAAGTACAAAAATGAATTTTGCACTTACTGAAAATGGCGAAATGCTCAACGAAGTAGTAGTGGTCGAAAATTCGAGTCGCGCCAACACCCGCACACCCGAAATGAGCGTTAACAAACTTTCGATTAACGCTATCAAAAAAATGCCAGTCGTTTTAGGTGAAGTGGATGTAATCAAATCCATTTTACTATTACCCGGTGTAACCAATGCCGGAGAAGGCGCTTCAGGATTCAATGTAAGAGGTGGTGGTGCCGATCAAAACTTAATTCTTTTGGATGAAGCCACTATTTTTAACTCTTCACACGTTTTTGGATTTTTCTCTGTTTTCAATCCTGATGCTATCAAAGATTTAAAACTGTACAAAGGCGGAATTCCGGCTCGTTTTGGCGGAAGAGCTTCTTCTTTTTGTCTCTCTGCTTCTCTCCACTTCTTAGTTAATTTAGCTATTCTTCTTTGTACTCCTTCAGAGTACTCTTTCAATTCGTCTTTCTCTTCTTTTTTCTCTGCTTGATCTTCTTTTTTATCAAGTTTCGTTTCTCTTTCATTTTCATAAGTCTTATCTTCCGAAGCGGGCTCCACTGGTTCAGTACTGCTCGTCTCAGTTGATTCAGTTGTTGTTGTGTCAGTTAACTCCTCTTGATTTAATTCAACCTCAGTATCTGGGCCGGATGTATCAATGTCAACTAATTTTTCTTCTTCTTGCATAGTTTCTCCTTCTATGTTTAATATTGATGAAATATATCTTCGGGTTTATCGATGGTTGCTATAACTTCATCATCATTTAGCAATCTTACTTCCCCACCATCTATC
>JALRGZ010000062.1 GCA_023253295.1 Flavobacterium sp. | reverse complement strand
CAGGAAAATCAAATGTTGGTAAATGCGATACCAATTTTAAAATTCCTGTTAGCACATAATGGTCTTTGTTCAAAAGAGGTTTTATTGCCAATGATTGCTGTTAGCGGAGCGGATCAAAAAATAGCATTAGAAAAAATGAATAATTACGGAACCGATTTAAAAAGTTTAAACAGTAGTGCATAATGGAGAATAGAAAGCCAATATTAGGGATTACTATGGGTGATCCTGCCAGTATAGGACCTGAGGTAGCTGTAAAAGCTTTATTAAATCCTAAAGTATATGAAGTATGTAATCCAATTTTAGTGGGAGAAGCTGATGTTTTTGAGAAGGCTATCGCTTTTTGTGGTTTAGACTTAAAAGTAAATCGTATTTCAAAAATTGAGGATGCCAAATTTGAAAAAGGTACAGCAGACGTTTTTGATTTGAATTATATGAATATCGCCGATTTGAAAATGGGAGAAATCACTGCTGAGGCAGGAGATGTTGCCTTTAAAACGGTAGTTAAAAATATCGAATTGGCTTTAGCCGGGGAAATTGACGGAACCGTAACCGGACCAATCAACAAAGAATCGATTCAAAAAGCGGGTCACGTTTTTGCAGGGCATACTGAAATTTATGCGCATTATACCAATACCAAAAAATACGGAATGTTATTGGTGGAAGAAAACTTAAGAGTAATTCACGTTTCTACTCATGTTTCTTTACGTCAAGCTTGCGATTTGGTTAAAAAAGAAAGAATTCTGGATACTATTTACCTAATTGATGATGCTTGTAAAAAGTTAGGAGTTGCTAATCCTAAGATTGGTGTTGCCGGATTGAACCCACATGCGAGTGACGGAGGGCTTTTTGGTTGGGAAGAAGAACAGGAAATTTTGCCTGCAATCAATGAAGCTTTAGCACAAGGTTATAATGTTTCAGGACCTATTCCGGCTGATACTTTATTTCCAAAAGCAATTGGAGGAGTTTATGATGGTTGTGTGGCCATGTATCACGATCAGGGACATATTCCATTCAAAACGGTAGGATTCAATTGGGATCAGTCTAAAGGTCAAATGAAAAGTGTAAGGGGAGTGAATATCACTTTAGGTTTGCCAATTATCAGAACTTCAGTAGATCACGGTACGGCAATGGAAATTGCAGGAAGAGGAATTGCAAGTCCGGATGCTATGGTTCTTGCAATTGAATATGCGGCAAGATTACATAAGAATAAACAAGACAATCGATAGGAAGATGATAGCGGTTATTTCAGATGATTTTACAGGTGCTGCCGAAATTGGCGGAATTGCGCTTCGTAACGGGTACAGTGTTACTCTTGATACCAGCGTAAATAAAAATTACAACTGTGATGTTTTGGTGATTGCAACAAATACGAGGTCTTTGTCTAAAATTGATGCCCAAAAACAAATCAAAGAAGTAACAGAAGAATTACTTAAATTACAGCCCGAATTTATTTATAAAAAAACAGATTCTTTATTACGTGGTAAAATAGGAGATGAGTTGGACGTTCAATTGGCTGTCTCAGGGAAGGAAAAAGTGTTGTTAGTTCCTGCTAACCCGGCAATGAACCGCACTATTGTTGATGGTGTTTATTACATTAATAAAATTCCTTTGATGGAATCTGATTTTTTTGGAGATGATTTTGATAAAGGAACGACTTCTAATGTTTTGGACATGATTGGAGCTGCATATAGAGATCAGTCATTTTCTATTTCTTTAGGGCAAAAAATACCTCAGAAAGGGTTTATTATTGGTAATACACCCACTAATGAAGATTTAATGGGGTGGGCAGGTTTGATTGATGACAGTATGTTGCCTGCAGGAGGAGCCAGTTTTTTTAATGCCATTTTGAGTAAATTAAAAAAAGAAAAAAAGAACATTTCCGAAAAATTAGAATTTGGTAAAAAAGCACTGTACGTATGCGGAAGTAATCATTTGCCAAGCAGAGATGTAGTTCGAAAAGTAAAAGAAACAAGAGGAAGTGTATTGTATATGCCTAAGAAAATTTTTTGTAATGAAAATTATGAAAAAGATATTAATGATTGGGTAGAAGCGATTGTTCATACTATAGAAAAAGAAGATAAGTTAATTATAGCTATTGATACATTAGAATGCGAAGGAGTCAGTAATATTCCTTGCCGTATAAAAGAAATATTTGCTGTTGTGGTAAAAAAAGTACTTGAAAAGGTAAGTTTGGACGAATTATTGATAGAAGGAGGAGCAACAGCTTATGCTATAATTGAGCATTTAGCATATAAAAAATTTTACCCGGAACAGGAATTGGCGCAAGGGGTAATCAGAATGAGAATTGACCAAGTGAAAAATATGCATTTAACCCTAAAACCAGGAAGTTATCAGTGGACTGAATCTGTCTGGAAATTTTAATCTCTTAAATTATGAATCAAGCTTCATTGCATTTTGTTGATTATTTGATTATTATTTTATCATTGATACTTACTTTTTGGGTGGGTGTTAAGTTTTCAAAAAAGAATACTAATACCGAACAATATTTTGCTGCAGGGGGAAGTGTTCCTGCCTGGGCCATTGGGATGTCCATTTTTGCAACCTTAATCAGTAGTGTTACCTTTTTAGCTTATCCGGGTGAAGGCTTTAAGTCTAATTGGATTCTTCTTGTTCAGGGGTTTATGGTTCCGTTAGTACTTGTTTTTTCTATTCGTTTTATAGTGCCTTTGTATCGAAATGTAATTGGTTTAAGTGCATATGAATATTTCGAAAAAAGATTTGGTTACTTAGCCAGAGTCTATGGTTCTATAGGGTTTATTTTTGCCCATTTTTCTAAAATGGGTTCTGTCTTGTTTCTTTTGGCTTTAGCCTTGTCTTCCATGACGGGAGTAGATTCCTTATTGATTATTTGGGTGATAGGTTTTGCTATTATTTTTATTACACTTTTTGGTGGAATGGAGGCCGTAATTTGGCTGGATGTCATCCAAGGTTTTTTACTGATTCTGGGCGGTATTCTGGCAATAGCAGTAATTGTTTTTAAAACAGATGGTGGACTTGGAAGTATTGTGAATTACGCAGTAGATCATGATAAAATAGGTTTTGGACCTTATGATTTTGACTTTGTCAATTTAACTTTTTGGGTTATGGTTATCAATGGTATTTTTTATGCTATTCAAAAATATGGTGCCGATCAAACCATTGTACAACGTTATCTTACTGCTAAAACCGATAAAGATGCTATTAGAGCTTCTATAATGGGAATTGCGATTACAGTGCCTGTATGGACGGTATTTATGTTTATAGGGACGGCTTTGTTTTCTTTCTATGCTTTAAATCCTCAGCTAGGTTTACCTGAAGGGATAAAATCTGATGCTGTTTTTCCTTATTTTATTACTACTCAGTTGCCACCTGGTTTAGTAGGTTTAATTTTATCAGCATTGATAGCAGCAGCGATTTCGAGTCTGGATGCCGATTTGAATTGTTTAGCCGCTGTAGGAGTAGATGATTATTATAAAAGACTTAAGCCGAATAGTTCTGGGATGCAACAACTCCGAATGGGGAAAATATTAGTGATTCTGGCAGGATTAGCAGCCATTATGGTAGCAACAGTTTATGTATATTCTGGAGAGAATGAAGGTATTTTGTCAACTGTTTTTATGTTGTATGCTATTTTTTCTGGAGGAATTGCAGGGATGCTTTTGTTAGGGCTTTTTGTAAACAGAGCTAATAGACAAGGTTTGAATGTAGGTATAGTTGCCTGTGTGTTATTCACTGCTTATGCTTTGTTGACTTCTTCAACAACTGGTTCGGGAGATAATAAACATTTAATTTTGGATTTGGGAGCTTATAATTTTACCCAACACAAATACATGTTAGGTGTTTACAGTCATTTTGTTTTATTCTTTGTAGGTTGGGGTGCTAGTTATTTTTTTCCAAAAGTTGAGATTCCAAATAATCTTACTTACTACGGTTATTTAGAAAAAAAGAAAAAAGGATTAATCTAAAAATAGGATACATTGTAGTTAAAAAGCCTTAGTTGTTTATTTGAAACAGCTAAGGCTTTTTAGTGATATATTTGGCAGAAATAAATATAAGCTAAAGTTTGAATAATTAACTCCTATTTAAGAAATTAGACTTTATTTTTATGTATTGAAAAATGACTATAAAACCAATTTGAAAAAATAAATCCCATTTAAGATGAAAGATCAAATCAAAAAATTTTTAAACGAAGAACAAGATCCTAAAGCGATAGAAAAAATCACTTCTAAGCTCAATGATTTATTAATGAAGAATGAAGAAATAGGATATATAGCCGTTCAAAAAAAACTGGCTATTACTGTTTTTCCCGATAGTATTGTTTTGACCAATAAAAGAATCATTATCTGTCAACCTAAGAATCTGGGTTTGTCTATGGATTTTACCGATTATACCTGGGATCAGATAGAAGGTACTTTTGTTAAAGAAAATATTCTGGGTTCCGAGTTTTCATTTTCGACAAAAACCGATCTGACGGTTTCCATTGATTATATTCCAAAAATTCAGGCAAGAAAGATTTATACCTATGCCAAAGAACAATTGGATATTTTAAAACACGGGGCAGAACAAAGTGCTCCGGTTGTGCCTGAAGTCGCGGTGGAAGAAATAGAAGAAATGGAAACCGAAGAGGTGACCAATTATGCTGAGATTATGCCAGCAGTTTCGAATCATGCTGAGCCTGTTCAAGAAAACAATATTGCTTCAGTAGAAAAGCCAACAAGTGAACTGACACAAGACGAGCTTTTTGCCAAACTACAGAATTATAAAAAATTATTGGATAACGGATTGATTCTTCAGGGAGAATACGATGCTCTTAAAAAAGAGATTTTGAGTTTGATGTAAAACTTCGTAGTTATCAGATAACAGTCAAAGCCTTAGGGAGTTATTCTCTGAGGCTTTATTTATTTATAAACTAATGTTTTTCTAATATTAATTTTATATTAATAAGTAAGTTTTTTTAGATAAAAAGTAACCTTATCTTAATTTTGGTTTCGGGATATAATAATATAGGCTATTTAGTTTTGCATCGTAAAAAAATAAAAAACGATGAAAAAAAATTATTTAGTAGTATTTCTATTTTTAATAACCTTAATGGGTTATGCCCAGAAAGGAGTAATTTCAGGAAAAATTTTAGATCAAGCTGACAAGTTTCCTTTGCCGGGTGCGATGGTTCAAATTACGGGACAAAATAAATATACCATTTCAGATAGTAATGGTAGATATGAATTTTTGAATGTTACTCCGGGATCTTACCAAATAGAAATTCGTTATATAGGATACAGTCCTGCAACTGATAATGTAACTGTTGTAGCTGCGAAAAATGCAGTAGTTAATTTTAATCTTAAAACATCCGGAACCGAATTAAACGAAGTGATTGTTGGTGATGTGTTAAAAGGACAAGCTAAAGCGTTGAATCAACAAAAAACCAACAGAAATATAGGGAATATCATTTCGGCAGATCAGGTGGGACGTTTCCCGGATGCTAATATTGGAGACGCTTTAAAAAGAGTACCTGGTATTACAATGCAAAACGATCAGGGAGAAGCAAGAAATATTATCATCAGAGGATTAGCACCTTCTTTAAATTCAGTTACTTTAAATGGAGACCGAATTCCATCGGCTGAGGGAGATAACAGAAACGTACAAATGGATTTAATTCCATCTGATATGATTTCGACTATAGAAGTCAATAAAACTTTGACGCCTGATATGGATGCAGATGCTATTGGAGGTTCTGTGAATCTGGTAACAAGAGCTACTCCTAACAGAGAAAGAATTTCGGCTACTGTGGCAGGAGGTTATTTGCCTATTCGTGAAAAAACCTCTTATACAGCAGGATTGGTTTATGGAAACCGTTTTTTTGACA
>JALRGZ010000028.1 GCA_023253295.1 Flavobacterium sp. | reverse complement strand
GGTGATGATGTTTTCCGTAGTTATGAATTCTTAAAAAGGGATATTGAGGATTCAGGATATGAAGTATTTTTTTCTGAAGAATTTGATAACGACTTTGAAGAAGACTGGGACGAAGATTCGGATTGGGATTTTGATGTTGATGCTGAATTGCCACCAAGTGTATACAGCGTCTGCACCCGCCATAATAGTCGCAGCAAAGACATACACGCCAGCAACTGGCGCTGTGAATAATCCAGTAGTTGCGTTAAAGTGCGAACCTCTGTTCAGCCAAGTGTAATCGTAGTTTGTTACATATCCGCCGTCATCATAATCGATGGATGCATAAAAAGCAGGCTGATACGGCATGGTGACACGACCATAGTAATCGATGCCAAGTGCAGTGTTGTCTCCAATCTGTATTCGCATTGGGTGCCCAACGGTTTCAGCCGCATTAGTTGACTTGATGAACGAGTATTGTTCCACACCTGCTTGCCATTTTGAGCCAGCCACAAGCATTTGGTCAGCCGATTGAACAGCGATACGAGCAAGGTGGTCTACACTATCATCTTCACGCACATGAAGCATCGTAGAAGGTGATTCAGCTACAGAGGACGCATACAAAGCTGCTCTACTATTTTTAAAATTAAAGCACAAATTAGGTTTAAAATAAAAAAGCTGCTTTTTAGCAGCTTTTTTATTTTTCTATTTCCTTTCACTTTGAATCTCTTCTATGATTTCCGGATTCAATAATGTTGTTGTATCTCCATAATCAGAGAAATCTCCTTCCGCGATTTTTCTAAGAATACGTCGCATGATTTTTCCTGAACGTGTTTTTGGTAAACCTGAAACAAACTGAATTTTATCTAATTTGGCAATAGGACCTACGTGATCTGTAATATATTGATTGATTTCAATAAATAAATTTTCTTTTTTTCTAACTTCACCAGTTTCTTTCAAAATAACATAGCCATATAAAGCATTTCCTTTCACATCATGTGAAAAACCTACAACTGCACTTTCTGCAACAGCCGGATGTTCATTAATTGCATCTTCAATTGGTGCTGTACCTAAATTATGTCCTGAAACAATAATCACATCATCTACTCTACCCGTAATTCTATAGTAACCTACTTCATCACGTAATGCTCCGTCTCCAGTAAAATATTTTCCTGGATATTGAGAAAAATAAGTGTCTTTATAACGTTGGTGATTATTCCAAATAGTTCTTGCCATCCCTGGCCAAGGAAATTTAATACACAAGCTTCCCACAACTTGATTACCTTCGATTTCATTTCGCTTATCATCCATTAAAACTGCTTGAATTCCAGGTAATGGAAATGTTGCATAAGTAGGTTTAGTTGGCGTAATAAACGCCAAAGGTGAAATCATGATTCCTCCGGTTTCTGTTTGCCACCAAGTATCGACAATAGGACACCTCTTATCCCCAACATGGTCATTAAACCAGTGCCAAGCTTCTTCATTAATTGGCTCACCTACTGAACCAATAACTTTCAAACTTTTTAAAGGGAATTTTTGAACATATTCTAATTTTTCTTTTGCTAAAGCGCGAATAGCGGTTGGAGCTGTATAAAATTGAGTGATTTTATGTTTTTCAATTACTTGCCAAAAACGACTATAATCTGGATATGACGGTACACCTTCAAAAATTACAGTTGTAGCACCATTCAGCAATGGACCATATAAAATATAAGAATGTCCAGTTATCCAACCAATATCAGCTGTACACCAGTGGATGTCATTTTCTTCATAACTAAATACGTTTTTAAATGTATATGCTGTAAAAACCATATATCCAGCAGTAGTATGCACCATGCCTTTCGGTTTTCCTGTAGAACCAGAAGTATACAATATAAACAAAGGGTCTTCGGCATCCATAATTTCAGCTACACTATTATCAGAAGCTTCATCTAATAATGGTTGCAACCAGATATCCCTGTCTTCTTTCATATTGACAGGACTATTGGTTCTTTTTACAACTAAAACAGTACTCACTGATTCACATTTATCTAATGCTTCATCAACAATTTCTTTTAATGCAATAGTCTTATTTCCACGGTAACCTCCATCAGATGTAATTACCATTTTACTTTGACAATCTTCTATTCTTGTTGCTAAAGCTTTTGATGAAAAGCCTGCAAAAACTACTGAATGAATCGCTCCAATACGTGCACATGCTAAAATAGCTACAGCTAATTCAGGAATCATAGGTAAATAAATACAAACTCTATCCCCTTTTTTAATTCCCTGCTCACGCAATACATTAGCCATTTTACATACTCTTTGGTGTAATTCATTATAAGTAATGTGTAAGGCTTCTTCATCTGGATTGTTAGGTTCAAAAATAATAGCTGTTTTTTCCCCTCTTTTGTTAAGATGTCTATCTATACAGTTTTTAGTGATATTCAATTTAGCACCTGCAAACCATTGTACATCTGCTTCTGCCATATCAAATTCAACAACCTTATCCCATGGCTGATACCAAGTGAAATTTTCTTCTGCTATTTTTCCCCAAAATTTTCTTGGTTCACGAATTGACTTATTGTAATGCTTAAAATATTGTTCTAAATTATCAACTTTATAGTAACTCATCCCTTGTTTATATTTTTTATAAATATATTAAATATCAATCTATTCTTGAAACAAAATAAATCATAAATCAGTGCAATTTAATTAAAATAATGGAAAGCAAAGTTAATATTAGTGCAAATTATCGAAAAAAGTGCTCAATAATAGCTTTTTTACTCAAATCCAAATATTTAGAATTATGCTTTTTTTTTAACCTATAAAGCGAATTAACCCAATTTATGCAATAAAAAATAATTGTAATAATTACATTATTAAATAAAAACTCATATAAAAGAGTTATCTACTCATTTAAACTTAAAAAATTAGTTTAAAAAGTCACCCTAACAATCATTTTATAAGAATGCAAGTTAAAACTTATGAAAAATAAAATTTCAATTCTTTTGTCGATTATTTTTTGTTAAAATTTTCAGAAAATATATTTTTGCAACGTTAACAATTAATACAATTTGAACATGAAAAAATTAATACTAAGCTTAGTAGCAATGACAATGTTTCTTTCTTGCTCTAAAGACGATGACAACAACGGTTTAGCTGACAGTCCAACAGCTTCTGCGACGTATGACAGTAAAAATTACGGCGTTTACAAAGGTGTTTTTGTAGGTTCTACAGGAACTGTTATGATTAATATGAAAAACAATGGCACGACTTTATCTGCTACACTAGTAATAGATGGGAAATCGTATGTTTTTACATCTGATGATACTGTAACAGAAGGAACAAACACTGAAATTACGTTCAATCGTAATGATGACTACTTCGATTTTTCGGTTGATGCAGACGGAAGCAACCCAACTGTTTCAAACATACACATTAGTGGTCACCCTGAAGCGGCTATAAGTGTTGGAAAAGAAGAATCAGACGTTCAGGTATATTGTTACACTGGAACCTTTATTGAAGATGGAGTTTTAGGTGGTACTTGGAATATAATTATTTACGGAAATAAAGTTACTGGAGCAGTTTTACCAACAGATGGTCAAGTTTTACCTTTCATAGAAGGTACAATATCTAACAATGTTATTACTGGTTCACTTCCCGACACTGCAACAATTTCTGGTACTATTAGTGGAAATACTATCAATGGAACTTGGGTTTCTGATACAGGAAATGGAACTTGGACTGTTACTAGAAAATTATAAAATATCACATCTACATATATTTTAAAAGAGGTTGTTTGTTTTAAAATAACCTCTTTTTTTATGAAAGAAAATCAACTTTACTTTGCTAAAGATTAAATAACCTTTTAAATGTAATTATAAAAACAGAAAAGGCGAAGTAAAAATTTACTCCGCCTTTTTGAATTAACATGAATTGTAATTATATAATTTTTTTCATTGCTGTCATTGACTCTCTCAACCAAGCACCAACTTCTTCAACTGGGTGGTTTCTGATAATATCATTCACATCAATTAATTCTTTATTATCAACACCGTTGTTTCCGTTGTTAAATGGACGACCAATCAAGTTAGATGGTGCATTTTTAACATAATCAGCGATTAATGGTTTACAAGCGTGATCAAATAAATAACATCCGTATTCAGCAGTATCAGA